>WGMV01000037.1 GCA_016124905.1 bacterium | reverse complement strand
TTGAGCGATTCGCCATTTGCTGCCATAGGGAACGGCATGAAAATTCTTTCCATTCACAGTGGCGGCCACGATTCCAGCGCCTGCCTGTTCGACGACTACCGCCTGGTGGCCGCCATCAGCCAGGAACGCATGACGCGCAAAAAATGCGACGGCAATTTTCCTTATGACGCCATCGAGGAGGTGCTGGATATCGGCGGCACCGCGCGGGCGGAAGTGGATGCCGTGGTGCTGACGCGCAATTACTACCCGGTGGACTACATTGCGCATAACCTGTTCAAACGGGCCGAGTACGCCCTCAAACGTGCCTTCGGTATTACGCGGTACAAGGACCTGGTGCGCATCATGCGCCATCGCGGCAAGGCAGAAGCCGAACAGCTCTGGCGGCGCGATCTCTTCATCAAGCAAAACGGCTTCCGCCCCGATGTGGAAATATTCTTCTGCAACCACCATAAGGCGCACGCGCTTTCCGCCCTGTTCTATACCGATTGGGCCGAGGCGCTTGTCTATACGGCCGATGGCGGCGGCGACAACGTCCATTACAGCCACCGTGTGCTGAAAAACGGTGAACTTGCCGACCTCTATGGCGGCGATGAAGAGCTGATGAAACCCAAGCGCGTGGACAGCATCGGCCTGGCCTATGGCTACGCCACCCAGGCGCTCGGCTTCAAGATCAACCGGCACGAGGGCAAGCTTACCGGACTTGCCGCCTATGGCCAGCCCACGCTTTATGACGAAATGGCCAAACATTTCTCCGTCGATGAAGAAGGCCAGGTGCACAGCACCTTCGCTAGCAACAAGGACATGCGCGCCTATATAGAGAACATCGCCAAAGACCAGAAGCGCGAGGATGTTGCCGCCTCCATCCAGGAACTGCTGGAGCAGGTTGTGCAGCAATCCGTCAGCACGCTGCTGAAAAAGCACAAGCTAAAGCACCTGGCACTCGCGGGCGGCGTATTTGCCAACGTGCGCCTCAACCGCCTGCTGTGCGAGGCCAACAAACTGGATGAAATCTTCATCTTCCCCGCCATGGGTGACGACGGCCTCTGCGTCGGCGGTGCGCTGGAATTTCTGCTGAAAGAACACGGCATCCAGGATTGGCTGAAACACCGACGACGCCTGCCGGATGCCTATCTCGGCCGCGCGCAGAACGAGGCGCTCGACGCCCTTCTAGCGCAGACGCCCGGCATCAAAAAACTCTCCGGAAATCCGGCGGAAACCTGCGCGCACCTTCTGGCCGAAGGCAAGGCGATTGCCATCTACAGCCAGCGCATGGAATTCGGCCCCCGCGCCCTTGGCGCCCGTACCATCATCGCCAGCCCTGAGGATCACGGCATTAACGACAGCCTGAACGACCGCCTCAGCCGTTCGGAATTCATGCCCTTCGCCCCTTACGTGCTGGCCGAGGATGCACGCGAGGTGTTCGAGGTGACCGACGCCAACGCCTATGCCTGCCGCTTCATGACCATCACCTGCGCGGTGAAGGAGAAATGGAAGGCCCTCATCCCCGCCGTGGTGCATGTGGACGGCACCGCCCGCCCGCAGATCATCACCCGCGCCGATAACCCCCTTTATGCCGACATCCTGACCGAGTTCAAAAAGCGCACCGGCCTGCCCGTGCTGGTCAACACCAGCTTCAACGCGCATGAGGAACCCATCATCAACCGCCCGGAAGAATGTTTCAAAGCGCTGGAACAGGGGCGTATCGACGGCGTGGTGACCGAAACCGCCGTCTGGGTAAAGGCGTAGAACCTCCAATCTGTTAACGCGACAGCACGTCGCGCTGCCCAGCCTTGAGCATGCTTCATTGCGATGGCAAGCAGGCCATCGCAGGAAGCGAAACAAAAGTCACTGTTTGACGGAATCATCCGTAGGCGACACGTTCAGCCGCCCGCCGCCCATCATCTCCATGGTCATCAGCCCCATCAGTACACGGGCGCGGTCGTCCAGGTGCGGGCTTTCCACCAGCGCCTGCTTGTCATGTGTGCCAAAGGGCAGGGTCATGGAAAGCACATCCACCAGCAGGTGGGTGGGAATCGTCTCGATGGATTTGCGCTCCAGCTCCAGATGCTTGAAATGCGCATAATCCACCACCTGCTGAATCAGCTTGTCGCGCGGCACGTTCGGCCCGTCATCCGGCTGGAAATCCTGGGCGAATTCTCCATAGCGCACGGTTGCCATGCGATAGCCGCGATAAGAGAGCGGCAGCTCTTCCACCATCTCAAACCGTGTGATGCCCTGCAGCACAATTTGCAGCCGCCCGTCTTTGGTCTCTTCAAATTGCGTGATTTTGCCGAGGCAGCCCACGCGGTAAAGCGCGGGCGCCTCGCGTTCTTCTTCCCCCGGTTCGGGCATGTTCATTGGCTGCACCAGCCCAATCAGCCGCTGATGCCCCAGCGCATCCAGCACCATATGCAGGTAGCGCGGCTCAAAAATATTCAGCGGCAAATGGCAGCGCGGCATCAGCAGCACGCCGTTTAAGGGGAAAATAGGTAAGCTGGCCGGTAGTTCCGCCGCGCTGATATCGAGGAAATTTTTGCTCATATTCTTAAAGATAGGCCTATTTCCGCCGGTTTCAACCAAGCTTTCATAAAAACAACATGAAACCTGTCTACAAGCGGAACAATCCAAGCAAGATCAGCGACAATGAACTATCCCAACCTGTCCGAACTCGACGAATTCACCAAACTGGCATTGTTGAACCATGCCGCCGCGGGCCTGCGCGATGCCGATGACACCATCGGAACCCGGTTTCTCTCTTCGGATGAATACCAGGACGGCCTTGACCGCCTGCATGGCTTTTACGAGACGACCTACGGCTTCGGCACCCATGCTTACACCACGGTCCGGGAATCGCGTGAATTCATCGCCCCAACGGGCCTTGCCGATGTGTTCGACCGGGTGCATGCTTCCCTCATCGGCTTTGTCAGTGCGCTAGGGACTTTCGACATCGCCCGGATGCGCGGCATGGATGTGCCCTATCCTGAATGCGCGGCCCTCATCGAAAGGCTGGAGCAAACCCTGGCGGCCTATCAGCTCACAGCCAACGCCCTGCTGGACGGCCTGACCGCCTATGTCGCGGCCAATCCCGCCCATTTGCCCATTGAGCGTCACCATGTCGCCATGCGGCTGGAAAAGCAGGCCGGAAATTTCGATCTCACCCGCCAGTCGATCGAGGATGACCTGACATGGGAAGAAAACAAAACCGCCGATATGTACGAGCAGGCACGTCTAACCTACGCCCGTCAACATCTGGACCTGTTGCTGGACGACCAGCCTGTGAAGGAAGGGGCTGACCCGATGGGGTGGCCCGCTTCGGCATCCTGGGGCATGCCGTCCCGCGTGAGCGAATGCGAGCCGTTTGTTGCCGCACTGACGGAGTTGATTCGGCTTAACACGGTCTTTCACGACGATATGCTGCGCCTGCAGGAAATCGAACCCCATATCAAAACCATTCCGCTTTTCATGAAACTGCCCGGCAGCGCGGCTGTGCCGATATCCATCGCCAACAGCCGGGTTCTGGTGGGGGATACAAGCGAGAGCAAACAGGTGAGGCCCTTGATGACCCTTGCATTGGCGGGGCTCACCAAATACGGCCAGGCCGACGCCGCCAACCTTCCGCCCTATTACACAACGTTGACCTTTAAACTGTTGGATAATCAGGAAGACGTCATCAGCAACATGGTCCTGCCGATATTTGATTCAATGGCGGGAATAGACCCGCTGGTGGCAAAACAGACGGTATCCTGGCGCATGCTGCATAATGTGGTGGAAAAAAACGCCGATGCGCTGGCCTGGATCCGACAGGCAACCTTTTTCTCCGCCAATGACGCGACCGATTTCATGCCTGCATGCGCCATTGCGGGGATTGATGCCATCGCCGCGCTGACGCAGGTTTCAATTAACGATACCCGTTTTGCAAACCTGCCGTCCAACCAACGCCTGCTGGCCGCGATGCATGGCCTGCACGCCATGGAAAGCTGGGACGATGCCGAAACCTTGCCTGACACCATCACCCCCGCTGCGGGCGAGGAATTAATGAAGGCAATGAACTGGCTGCTCCAGCCCGGCCAGGAAGCAAAAACCGTTCGCCGGTTATGGGCGGATATGGCTATGGAATGGCCGCAGGTCAGGCAATTGATGCTGGATCTCCTCTGCCAGCCGGATGATCGTCTTGGCCATGGTTACATCCGTCAGTGGCTGGCATCGGAGCAGGTGGGTATCCACCGCGGCACCATCCGGCACGACGAGGAATTGATGCGTCAGTTCATGGGCTATTGCCACAGCCAGATCTTGCCCGATGATCTTCTTGTCCAGCTCACCTGTCCGGTGGCGCATACAGCGGAAGCCGCGCGAGCAGGCGCTGATGCGCGTTAAAGGATAATCTGCCCGGTGCCGCTGTCCATCTGGGTTTTCAGCACAATAGGATTATAGCTGCTTGATACGGGCGACAGGCTGACATGTTGCAGGATGCGTTGCTGCTCAAGGGTTTTGATTACCTCGTGCATCGGCACATGTTCTTTTCCCTTCTGCCCTTCAACATGGCCCACCCAGAGATTTCGCCCAAGCGTATGCGCCAGCTCATGCTCCGCGAGCGTAATGGTTGCCGGGGGCAGGTGGTCGGGAATGGAAATCTGCTGTTTCCGATGTTCTAGCGCTTCCTGCACGCGTTTGACGATAGCATCCGCCACGCTTTGCGGGCGTTGGATGCCATGATTATCTTCAAGCCCCAGTGCCGCATACAGGCCAATGCTGACGGCGTTCAAAGCACGATTCGGCAGGGTTACGCAATTATTGCCCGCTGCCGCCGTGGATATCAGATGATAATCGAACGGCTTGCCATAGAGCATGTCTAACACGTCCTCGACTTCCGCCTCGGTGGCGGGAATGGCGGCAAAAGCCCTTACCGCACCTTCATGCCCGTCATCCGCCACCACTTCAGCTTCAATGCCGGAGCGGAAAATACTCAAAATACCGTCAACGACGGTTTTTGCCTGCACGTTGATATCCAGCAATTTGCCACATTGCATATCGCGAAAGCGTATTTTGCGTTCCTCAATGCCAAGCTCACCGGCGCGGTGTTCATCCCGCTCGTCAATATGCGCCTGCAATGCGGCGATGAGGGCTTCATTTTCATCCGGCACATAGATGCACAGCTTCACATGCCCGTTGCGAAGGCTTTTGTTGGCGCGTACCGCCAGTAATATAACCGGTTTCTGTTCGTCCATGCGACCCTCGGAGAAGACGGGCAACATAGACAAAAAACCTGTTCAGGCAATAGAATCGGTGTCGAAACGGGCCTTGTTATGGCGTCTCAATCACCACTTCGCGCTGCCGGATGGGCAGATAGACGGAGAAGCTGCTGCCCACGCCGACGATGCTTTTGACATCTAAAATCGCCTTATGCCGGTGCAGAATATGCTTCACGATGGCCAGCCCCAGCCCCGTGCCGGATACCTTGCGGTTGCTGCCGGTTGCTACGCGATAAAAACGCTCGGTCAGCCTCGGTATATGCTCCGGCGCAATGCCCTCGCTCTGGTCGCTGACGGAAATTTTCAGCACCGGCGCCTGCATCACCACATGCTTGTCGGGCGGAAAGCGGTTGGTCACCTCGGCCGATACCACAATCGGCGTGTCCGCCTTGCCATATTTGATGGCATTCGACACCAGGTTATGCACCACCTGCATCAGCTCGTTCTCGTCCCCGCGCACCATGGGCAGGTTGTCTGACAGGTTGCACTCGATCTTCATGTTCTTTTCCTTAGTGGCCCATTCCAGGTGTTCTTTCACCTTATGGATCACCTCAGCCATATTGACCGAGCCGGTCGGCGTGGTGTTGGCACTCATCTCGATTTTGGAAAGCGACAGCAGATCGTTCACCAGGCTCGACATGCGGCGCGACTGGTCGGACATGATGCTGAGGAACTGCTCCCGCGCCTTCTGGTCGTTCTTCGCCGGCCCCTGGAGCGTTTCGATAAACCCGATGATGGAAGCCAGCGGCGTGCGGATTTCATGGCTCGCATTGGCTACGAAATCGGCGCGCATCTGCTCGCTCCGCTTGATCTCCGTCATATTGTGCATGGTGATGATCACCGCAATCCCGCCGGGGCTTCGCGCAGGAAAATGGTCGATCTTGGCGCGGTAATATTCATCCTGGCTTTTATCGAGGTAGAATTCCACCTCCTTGTCGCGCCCCTGTTCATAAGCCTCGCGCACGGTGCGAAGCAGCGTTTCGTTGGAAACCACATCCTCCAGCCGCCGGTAGGCGAGGTTCTGCCCCAGAAGCTGGCGCGCGCTGGCGTTGGTGCGGACGATGGACAGGTTGCTGTCCACCATGATGAGCACGTCGGGGATGGAATCCACAAGGATCTCGCGCTCATCGATGATGGCTTCCATCTGCTGGCGTTTGCGTTCGTAACTTCGGTGCATTCGCACCAATGACTGCATCAGCGGCTCAAGCCCCTGCACCAGCGTGAGTTCAGGCGGTTCCACCCGGCGGTCCTGCGCCAGGTCGTCCACATAGCGCGTCAGGGTCAGGATATTGGCCAGGTAGGGGCGCACCAGCAGCGAAAACGCTGCCATAATGGTGATGCTGCCCAGCATGGCATGGCCAAATTGCAGCTCGCCCATCACCACAAGCCCCATCATCGCCATCACCGGCACGGCGGAAACCACCAGCACGGCTTTCAGCAGCAGGCGCAATGAGACGTTGGAAACAGGTTGATTCATGGTAAAGAAAAATACTTACAGGATTGGAACATCCGTCATAGCGCATCAAGCCCTAAGGCTTGGTTAAAAAATTAAGGTTTCTCCACGAAAGGATCAGCCATGACAGCCCTTTTCGATTATACGGAACTACCCCTCGCCGGGCAAACCGCCCTTATCACCGGCGCTTCCTCAGGCATAGGGGAGGCCATGGCCCGCGCTCTGGCCTCACGAGGGGTGAACCTGTTTCTCGTCGCCCGCCGTAAGGAACGGCTTGATACCCTCAAGCAAACCATTCTGGCCGCTATACCAAACCTCAAGGTAACCACCATTCCAGCCGACATCACCTCGCCCGAAGGCATGGAAGCCATCCGCGCCGCGCGCGGTTTTGACGCCGATATCCTCATCAACAACGCAGGCGGCGCCCTTGGCAAGGACCCCGTCGCCACTGCCAGGCTGGATGACTGGCACGGCATGATCGCCAGCAACCTCACCGCCGCCGCCGAAATCGTGCGCGCCATCCTTCCCGGCATGCAAACTCGGGGCAGGGGCGACATCATCACCATCGCCAGCGTCGCCGGTCATCAGGCCTATGAAGGCGGCAGCATCTACTGCGCCGTCAAGGCGGGCATCCGCAGCTTCTCGCAGGCGTTGCGTCAGGAAACCTGCGGCCAGAACATCCGCGTCATGCTCATCTCCCCCGGCATGGTGGAAACCGAATTCAGCCTCGTGCGCTTCCATGGCGACCAGGCCGCCGCCGATGCCGTCTACAAAGGCCTCACGCCTCTGACATCCAACGACATCGCCCGCCAGATGCTCTTCGCCCTCCAGCAGCCGCGCCATGTCTGTATGGATGAAATCCTGACCCTGCCGACCGATCAGGGCAGCGTCACCAAAGCCGTGCGTAAATCTTAAACTAAGCCGATTTGCTCTTCAGCTGCGTCACCTTGCCGCCATGCGGTTTTTCCACGCCCACGCCCGCAGCAGCCAACGCCGCCACGTTCATGATCTCGCTGACGGTCGCGCCCATCTGCACCACCTGCGCGGAATGCTCCAAACCGAGGATCACGGGGCCGACCATCGTGCTGCCGCCCAGTTCCTGCAGCAGGTAAGAGCTGATATGGGCCGAGTGCAGCGCCGGCATCACCAGTACGTTGGCCGGGCCGGAAAGGCGGTTGAACGGGTAGAGCTTCATCAGCTCCGGGTTCAGCGCCACATCGGGTGACATCTCGCCTTCATATTCAAAATCCACGCTGCGCGAATCCAGCACTTCCACGGCCTCGCGAATGCGGAGCGTCTTCTCGCGCATCGGGTTGCCGAAGTTGGAAAACGACATCAGCGCTACGCGCGGCGTATGGCCCATGCGCCGGGCGAAATCCGCCGTCTGAACGGTGATATCGGCCATCTGCTCCGGCGTCGGCAGCTCATGCACGGCGGTGTCGGAGATGAACACCGTGTTCTTCGGCGTGATCACCATCGAAACGCCTAGCAGCTGCTGGCCCCGGCGCGTGGCAATCACCTGCGTGATGCCTTCCAGCGACACGGAATAGTTACGCGTCAGACCCGTCACCAGCGCATCGCCGTCACCGCATGCCACCATGCAGGCCGCATAGGTGTTACGGTCGTTCTTCACCATACGCGCCACGTCGCGATGCAGGAAACCCTGACGCTGCAAACGCAAATACAGATATTCCACATAATCTTCCACGCGCGGGTTCATCGCTGCGTTGGAAATCTCGATTCCGTCGCGCTCGGTGATGGAAAGACGGTCCATCGCCTCCAGAATCAGCTTTTCACGGCCCACCAGCACCGGCGTGCCGTAGTTATTGTCGCGCCACTGCACGGCGGCCAGAATCATCTTGTCTTCTTCACCTTCGGCAAAGATCACGCGTTTCGGGTTTTCCCGCACGCGTTCATAAATCAGGTTCAGGCTGTTGGCCGATGGGTCGAGCCGCGCGCGCAGCGTGCGGGCATATTCGAACATGTTGGCAATCGGCTTGCGTGCCACGCCCGTATCCATGGCGGCTTTGGCCACGGCCACCGGTACGGTGGTGATCAGGCGCGGGTCAAACGGTACGGGAATAATATATTCCTTGCCATAGCGCATCTTGCGGCCGGAATAGGCCGAAGACACTTCCTCCGGCACTTCCTCGCGCGCCAGCATGGCGATGGAATGGGCCGCGGCCACCTTCATCTCGTCATTGATCTCGGTTGCGCCCACATCCAGTGCACCGCGGAAGATGTAGGGAAAGCCCATCACGTTATTCACCTGGTTCGGATAGTCCGAACGGCCGGTGGCCACAATGGCGTCCGTACGTACGGAGCGCACTTCTTCCGGCGTGATTTCCGGGTCAGGGTTGGCCATGGCGAAAATGATCGGGTTCTTGGCCATGGTTTTCACCATCTCTGCCGTCACCGCGCCTTTACCGGCCAGGCCGTAGAACACATCCGCGTTTCTCATTGCGTCTTCCAGCGTGCGGTCTTCGGTATCGATCGCATGGGCGGATTTCCACTGGTTCATGCCCTTGTCGCGGCCACGATACACCACGCCGTCACGGTCGATCAGCAGGGCTTGCTTCACGCCGATTTTCTTGGCCATTTCCATGCAGGCGATACCGGCTGCGCCCGCGCCCAGCACCACGAGTTTCACGTCTTCCAGCTTGCGCCCGGTCAGGTGACAGGCATTGATGAGACCGGCCGCCGTAATGATGGCCGTGCCATGCTGGTCGTCATGGAATACCGGGATGTCCATCAGCTCTTTCAGCTTCTGCTCAATAATGAAGCATTCGGGAGCCGCGATATCCTCAAGGTTGATGCCGCCCCAGCTTGGGCCGAGGTAGCGCACGGCGTTGATAAACTCATCCGCATCGGTCGTATCCACCTCAATATCGATGGAGTCGATATCCGCAAACCGTTTGAAGAGAACCGCCTTACCTTCCATCACCGGCTTGGATGCCAGCGCGCCGAGATTGCCAAGGCCAAGCACCGCCGTCCCGTTGGAGATTACCGCCACCATGTTGCCTTTGGCCGTGTAGCGATAGGCCGTGTCCGGGTCCTTGTTGATCTCGATGCAGGGATATGCCACGCCGGGGCTGTATGCCAGCGACAGGTCGCGCTGCGTCATCAGCGGCTTGGTCGGGCTGACCGCGATTTTCCCGGGGCTTCCCATTTCATGAAAGGCAAGGGCTTCTTCGGAAGTGACGGGTACCTGTTCGTCGGTCATGGCAAACTCAACTAAATGGATGGAGCAACTGGCTGAAAATCGGCGATGAAAAGAGATAGTTAATTCAGCCTTTACCGGCTCAAACCCTGGTTTGGCAAGGTTTTGGCGCAAAATTCGTTGCTGCAATGCAGCATAAACGGGTTCGGCTCATAGTGCCTCATCCGTGACAAGTTAACGCCGGCATGCATAATAGCGGTTTCATTTCAGCTCGGCTTACCCATGTCCACACCCGCCCCATCCCCCATGATGCAGCAATACCTGGCCGTAAAGGCCGCGCACCCGGATTGCCTGCTTTTCTACCGCATGGGCGATTTCTACGAGCTTTTTTTCGACGATGCCAAACAGGCCGCCGATGCGCTGGACATCGCCCTCACCAAGCGTGGCCAGCATGAGGGGCAGGAAATCCCCATGTGCGGCGTGCCCGCCCACAGCCACGAAGGTTACCTGCATAAGCTTATCCAGCGCGGCTTCCGCGTCGCCATCTGCGAACAGCTGGAAGACCCCGCCGAAGCCAAGAAGCGTGGCTACAAATCCGTCGTAAAGCGCGACGTGGTGCGCATCATCACCCCCGGCACGCTGATGGAAGATTCCCTGCTGGAAGCCAAGCTCCCCAACCATCTCGCCGCCCTTTCGGTGGCGAAAGAAAAAGGCGAACGCACCACAGCCCTTGCCTGGGTGGACATCTCCACCGGCCGCTTCGGCCTCTGCCGCGTACTTGCTGGCCAGCTCGGTGCGGAGCTCGCCCGCATCCAGCCCGCCGAGCTACTGCTGGACCAGAATCTGTTCGAGGACGCCGACCTCGTCCCCCACCTTGCCGACATGCGCCACCAGCTGGTGGCCGAACCCCCGCACTGGTTCACCCCCGTCAAGGGCGAGCAGATGCTGAAAGCCGCCTACAACGTCGCCCTGCTGGACAGTTTCGGCGCCCTCACCCAGGCCGAACTCGGCGCCTGCGGTGCCTTGCTGGAATACCTGATGCAGACCCAAAAAGGCCTGCTCCCCCGCCTCATGCGCCCTGAGCGTCAGGAAGCGAACGACCATCTGGTGATGGACGCCGCCACCCGCCGCAACCTGGAGCTCCTCGCCAGCATGTCCGGCCAGAAAAAAGGCGGCCTGCTCGCCACCATCGACCGCAGCCAGACAGCCCTCGGCGCCCGCCTCATGGCCTGGTGCCTTATCAACCCGTTGACCGATGCCACCCGCATCAACGCACGGCTCGATGCGGTCGAATACCTCACCGCAGAACTCACCCTGCGCGAAAACCTGCGCGAACACCTGAAACGCTGCCCGGACGTGGAACGCATCCTCGCCCGCATCTGCAGCCGCCGCGCCAGCCCGCGCGATCTCGGCCAATTGCGCGATGCCCTGACCGCCGCCGAAGCCGTCCGCCAATTACTGGAGCAGCATCAAGAGACCCTGCCATCCCTGCTCAAAGCCCAGGCAAAAGGCCTGATCGCCGACCCGACACTGCGCGACGAACTGGTGAAAGCCCTCGTGGAATCACCGCCCTTGCAGACCGCCGATGGCGGCTTCATCGCCGACGGCTACCTCCCTGCGCTCGACAGCCTCCGCCGCATCCGCGACGACTCCCGCACCCTCATCAAGGAACTCGAAACCCGCTACGCTACCGCCACCGGGGTCAGCTCCCTCAAGATCCGCCACAACAACATCCTCGGCTGGTATGTGGAAGTCACCGTTATGCACGCCGCCAAAATGGGTAAGGAATCCGGCGTGGATTTCATCCACCGCCAGACCATGGCCGGCACCCAGCGCTTCACCACCGTGGAACTGGCCGAGCTCGAAACCCAGATCACCCAGGCCGCCGAAAAAACCCTCGCCGCCGAACTGGAAGTGCTCGCCCGCCTGCTGGAAATGGCCCAGCTTCAGGCCGAGCCGCTCTCCCAGCTTGCCCAGGCCATCGCCGTGACGGATGTCTGCGCGGCACTCGCCGAACTCGCCACGGAAAAGCACTATTGCCGCCCCAGGGTGGACGACGGTCTGGCCTTCGCCATCAAAGGCGGCCGTCACCCGGTGGTGGAGGCCGCCCTCCCGCGCGGTCAGTTCGTCGCCAATGACGCCTGCCTGGAAAAAACCTCTAAACTCTGGCTTCTCACCGGCCCCAACATGGCGGGTAAAAGCACCTTCCTCCGCCAGAACGCCCTCATTGCCATCCTGGCGCAGATGGGCAGCTTCGTCCCGGCCGAATCCGCCCATATCGGCGTGGTGGACCGCCTCTTTTCCCGCGTCGGCGCGGCGGACGACCTTGCCCGCGGCCGCTCCACCTTCATGGTCGAGATGGTCGAAACCGCCACCATCCTGCACCATGCCACGCCCAAATCCCTCGTCATCCTCGACGAGATCGGCCGCGGCACTGCCACCTATGACGGCATGTCCATCGCCTGGGCCGCGCTGGAACATCTCCACAACGAATGCCGTTCCCGCGGCCTCTTCGCCACCCATTACCACGAGCTCACCATGCTCACCGCCACCCTGCCGAACCTTGCCGCACACCAGATGTCGGTGAAGGAATGGAAAGGCGACATCGTCTTCCTCCACGCGGTCGTCCCCGGTGCCGCCGACCATTCCTACGGCGTCCACGTTGCCCGCCTCGCAGGCCTGCCCAAGCCTGTTACCGACCGCGCCAGCGCCATCCTCGCCCAGCTGGAAGGCAGCGGCATGGAACAAACCCTCACCAAACTGGCGGGCGATATGCCGCTGTTCATGCACAGCCATGTGGAAACACCCAAACCCCGCCCGAGCCTTGTGGAGGTGGAACCCCAGGAGCCCGACGCCCTGCGCGACCTGCTCGCCACCATCGACCCCGACAACCTCTCCCCGCGAGAAGCGCAGGACGCGCTCTACCGCCTCAAGGCCCTGCTCCAGCCCGCCAGACTCAAGGCCGTGGACCAGGTCGCCTAAACATAACGGTAACGTAACGAACCGCAAAATGTAACAGTCCAAGGCTATAAACCCTGCGCAGAAAGGCGCAGGAAATGACCTATTGGTACCACACCCATGACTCCCAACTCCCCGACCGTGTGGCCGAATTCGGCCTGCCGATCGAGGTGCATGGAAACTGGTGGTGGCAACCCTCCGGCGCCGTAACGACGTACCCGTTACCGGACGGGCAGGGCGTGCCGCTGCATATCAGCGACCTGGTTGCCGCGGGCAATGGCGATGCCGACGCCCTGGCGCGTGTGAACGAGGCCTGGTGGGAATGGACCCATGAATACCCTGACCTTGGCTGCCTGATGCAAGAACAACTCGCCTATCAGGCCGATCAGATGGAGCGCCGCCTGAACGGCGCCCTTTCCACCGTCTTGAGCCAATGGATCGATGCCGGTCAGCGGGATAGTTATTGGGATGCCCTGGCAAGGGCCGGTATATCGGTGGATTACGGCCTGAAGGCCGTCCTCGCCGCGCTGGAGCAGGCCCCATCGGGCGTCCGCAAAGCCGTATGCAGCATCATCGACGGTCAGGATTTCCAGTCATTCGCCCGTGCATTGGTCGAAGAGGAACTGGAAACGACCTTTCCCGGCATACTGAAAACGCATCCCGGCATTCTCTGCGACCTTCCGGGCACCCCAGAGGATAACGGGCTGGAATGCCTGCCCCTCACCATCGATCGCGCCTGCCTGTGGGATTATGCCGAAATGCAATGGCGAAACTGCGGTTTTGAACCCTGCATGCCGCTAGAGCCGGAATCGCTTTTTCAGAATATTCATCAGCAGGTGCGGCAGCAATATGATATCTCCGGCGTGTCCAGCGCGGTTGGAATCGGTCACCGTCTGGACGCGCTGGCGCATGATGCCATGCGTCAAATCAACATGCGCCCAAAGGAGGAGCGCTATGCCATATGCATCGATGCCATCCCCATCCATCTCCTGACCGATGACCGGGGCATGGGGCTCACACAGCGCGCCATCCGAAGCGCGCGCGGGCATCTCGGCACGCTGGATACCAAAGGCGCCACGCTTGGTTATGTCGATACGAATGGCCGCGTTTACATGCACGATGCCGCGCAGATCAGAAGGAAGCTGAGCCGCGAGCCCCATGGGCTAGAGAAGATGATGGGTGAGACCGGCGCGCTCAGCCAGCAACAGGCGGAAAGCATTTTCAAGGAAGCCCTGACCGAGGAACTCACCCACCGTGTGCAAATCGGCACTCGCCGTCCCAAGCATTTTGAAGCGGCGGGAATGTCCCGCCTGCTGCGGCATGAACTGACCCGGTGCGACAAACTGCCGGACCCGCCTTCGTCCCTCAATCTGGCCTGCGAGAAGATGCGCCGCCAGCTGAACGCGCTGCGGGTCGAACTGGACCAGTATGACAAGCGTTACGACAAGCGCGTGCGGCTGGGCATTCACCCCGCGGCAGGCAAGGAGGAATGGCTGGATAACGAATCCTACGCAAAGCTGCACGATATCTGGGCGCTTTGTTCATCAATCGAAGGCGATGCGCTTCAATATCTCGTGCCCGCATCCACGGCGTATCTGGAGGAACTGCACGGCCGCACCCGCGACCTGCTGCCGGAAACACAGGAGGAGAAACGCCGTGCCGACCGCGCCGTCGCCGAATGGCTGATTGCATCCGCCAGCCAGGATACAGATAAGGTAACGGCCGTGATGGACGGTTACGGGGCCGACCGATGACCTATTGGTACAATGACGCATTGCCCATTGAGGTGCATGGAAACTGGTGGTGGCAGCCCACCGGCGCCATCACGCATTTTCCCGTCCATGACCAGATGGGCGTGAGCCTGCACATCACGGATGTGGCGGCGTATTTCCGCAATGCCGGCAATGCCCAGTCCCGCATCCATGATGCCCTGAACGACTGGATGGGACGCACCCCGCGTGAAATAGTCCGGGCCAGTCTCACACCGCAGATGGAAGCCCTGCTTGCACGGGTGGAATACACGTTGGCTTCATACCTGACGCCCTGGCTGCCGCTGAATATCCGCCAGGACTATCTGGATGCGATCAATCATGGCGACATGGTGAAGGGCAATCTGAGCTTCGCAGAACTGATGGCGCGTCTGGACGCGGAGGCGCCGCATTTTGTCCCGATGCTTGAGCAGGTGCTGAAAAAAACGGAATTCAAGGAATTCTGCCACCAGGCGCTGCTGACGGAAATGCGGAAGCTCTATCCAGACATCAAAAAGGCGGAGCCGCCCGTTCTGCGGGTCCCCGCAGAGGATGACGACGCGCTCTACTTGCATGAATGGATAGACGGTCAAGCGCTGGAAGCCCTTGCGCTGAAACAATGGGAGGCACTCAGGATCCCGGCGGACATGCCGCTAAACAGCGACCTGGTGGCCGAAGCGCTTAACACCCGCCTGAAAAAAGCCCGCGGACAATACATGTTCGAGGACCCTGCTTTCTACGGTCATAAACTGGACAATTATGCACATGATGTCATGAAGCACCTGGATAACCGCCAGGGCGTGGAATGCGAAGCCATATGCCGGCATGCCGTGCCGGTTCATGTGTTGGCCGAGGAAGGGGGCGAGCGGCTGGCCAACCTCATCGATCAACTGCCCGCCTACCCGTTTCATGACAGGCGAAGCCGCCCCCTTGGTTACGTTAATGCCGGCGGCGAAGTCTATCTCTTCACACCCGAAGTGCTGGAAAAACGCAACCTGGCCGATGAATACAGAAACCGTACCTGGCTCGACAAGTTTTTAAACAGGCAGATACCGAGGCTGTTTGAAGGCGTCTTGAGGCTATGGTTCAAGGAAGCCACGCAGGAGGAGTTGACCCACCGCATGCAGATTGGCAATAGCATCGACCAGCCCAATGTTGATGTCGCAGGATTTGCGGACTGCCTGCGTTCCGAGATACGCAACCTGAAAACCCTGCCCGAAGGAATAATCCTTCAGCATGGCTGGCGCCACCCGCAGGAGGCGTTTGAGCTGTTGAAGGGGCTGGAAAAGAACCTGGCGCGATATGAACGGAACTTTCGCGCGCAGCTGAAACTTGGCCTGCTGATGGAGGAGAATATTATTCACCTGATGGATATGGAAGCCTTCGCCCAGTTTTATGACTTCATCAGCGCCCATTCGCATCGAAAGGAGGTCGCCATCCTCATGCCGGCATCCACGGCGCGGATCCATGAATTGCTCGATGAATTGAAGGAAAAATTTCCTGCCGACATGCTTGATGCGGATCTGGCATTGGTGGCGTCCCTGCCGTCCGGCTCTTTGCTGGAGCATTCCGCGGGGGAAGAGGACGCGCCGAACCGCGATGGCCTAGGCTTTTGACGCCGCCTTCAGACCGAACAGATTACCCTCCGTCGGAAACCGCCGCCCCTTCACATCCTGTGCAAATTGCTCCGCTGCCTGCTGGATGATGGCAGAAAGCCCCGCATAATCCTTGGCGAATCGCGGCGCGCGCTCCGTCAGGCCGAGCATGTCATCCGTCACCAGCACCTGCCCGTCACATTCGGCCGTCGCGCCGATGCCGATGATCGGCGCCGATGTGCGGTTCACCACATCGCCGACGGAATCGGCAAATACGCCCTCCAGCACGATGGAAAAAGCACCCGCCGCATCCACGGCCAGCGCATCGGCCAGCAATTGCGCCCGTCCGCCCGCATCGCGCGCCTGGGCCTTGAAGCCGCCCATCTTATGCACATGGGTTGGCGTCAATCCGATATGCCCCATCACGGGAATACCCCGCGCGGTCAAAAAGGCGATCGTATCGGCCATATATTCCCCGCCTTCCAGCTTCACGGCCTGCGCGCCGCTTTCCGCCAGCAGGTAGGCAGCGTTTTTGAACGCTTCCTCCGGGCTGGCCTCAAAACTGCCGAACGGCATATCCACCACCACCATCGCGTGGCTGGAATGCGTTGCCACGGCTTTCGCATGTAGGGCCATCATCTCCAGCGTCACGCCGAGCGTGGTTTCCATGCCATACACCACCATGCCGAGCGAATCGCCCACCAGCAGGATGTCGCAATGCGCATCCAGCAGCCGCGCGATGGGGGCGGTATAGGCGGTCAGCACCACCAGCGGTTCCCCACCCTTGCGGGCCTGGATGGCTGGCGCGGTGAGGCGTGCGGTGGCTTTTGGTGTGGCGGACATGGCTTTCTCCCGGAAAGATGGCCTGGAAAGATAGAGGTTCTATTAGCGCAAAAAACCGGGGAATGCACCCATTCCCATATAAACGGCCCATTAAACTGGCTTTAACCTCGCTCTGTTACAGTTGGGAGACTGTCTCTAAAAAACGGACATCGCATTACATGGCAAGCCATTGGTTCGAAAACGAGGAATACGACAAACCCGCCGGGCAGATTAATGACCCGTTCGGGCCCTTGCCGCTCGCCTACCGCCGCTGGCTGGACAAGGACGCCATCCGTTACAAGGTCTACAGCGAAACCGGCAAATACACCATGGTGCTGGCCACCACCGCGGCCCAGGCCATCCGCCTGAGCGGCATCGAAAAACCCTTGAAGGTTGAGCGTTATCTTATCGACAACCAGGTCGAAGCCCCCGAAGAAGCCATGACCGAGACCGAGGGCGTCTATGTCCGCCCGATTCTGGAAAAACTGGCCGACGAATCCCCCGTAGTGGACTACGGCACCATGCAGGCGTTGATTGAAAAAGACGAGCAGGCCGCCCCCTTGGACAAGGCGCCTCCACTCCAGGATGCCGCCCCGGAAACGGTCGAGGAAACGCAAGAAGCGGCCCAGGCTGCCCCCTCCACCGTGGAAGAGCAGGCTTTACCGGAGCCCGTCAACCCCGAAGAACAGGCCAGCCCCGAAGCCCAACCGGTGGAAGATGACCTTACCCCGCCATCCCTCAAATCCATCCTCGCCAAAGATACCGAACAGGGAGGCGAGGAGATGAGCATCATGCCGGATGTCGGCGCTGCGCCGGAAGCCGTGCCCGCCGCAAAACCGTAATTCTTAAATCATATCACCACAACTAATGGCGTGCTTGGCCATTGCCACCCACCATATATCCGGTGGCACAGATTGATTGCACAAAGCCTCACCTCATGCCTTGCGTCCCCTCCAACCCTATGCTAGAGAGGCGCCGCAGCCCGCGCCATCCATGCATGGAGGGATGCTATCCATTCATCCGGTTTGAGGGTTATCCTACATGGCCAATCAGGCAGCAGCGGCAAACGAACTTGGCACACGCTATGGCCGTGCGTTGTTTGAGCTGGCTGAAAACCGCAATCAGACCGCCAAAGTGGCAGAAGCCCTCTCCGCCCTGGCCGAGGTCTATGCCGAAAATGCCGATTTCCGCCGTGTTATCAGCGCGCCCGTTGTCACCCAGTCCGACAAACTCGGCCTGATTCAGGCCATTGCCAAAAAATACGCTTTCCCCGCCACGCTGACTGACACCCTGCAGCTGATGGCGGAAAAAGACCGCCTTTCCCTGATTCCGCAGCTCAACGATGCCTTCCTGCGCCAGATGCGCGAGGCCTCCGGCGTCGTTGCCGCCAGCGTCACCACCGCCTACGAACTCAGCGATGCCGAGCGTAAAGCGCTGACCGGCGAGCTGGAAAAGGCCGTCGGCAGCAAGGTAGAGCTGCATGAGGAAGTGAATGAGAACATCCTGGGCGGCGTGGTCGTGCGCCTCGGTTCCCAGATGATGGACCTTTCCCTTCGTTCCCAATTAACCAGCCTGAAGCGGCAGCTGCGCAAAGCGGCGCTGGGCCAGGCGGCGTAACGCATACTGAACTATTTAGAGAGCCCTTAGGAGTCAGACCATGGACATTAAACCGTCGGAAATTTCATCCCTGCTCAAAAGCCAGATTGCTAATTTCCAGGCGATGGCCGAAGTGGCCGAGGTGGGCGAAGTGGTTTCCGTGGGCGATGGTATCGCCACCGTTTACGGTCTTGAAAAAGTCCAGGCCGGTGAGATGGTGGAATTCGATTCCGGCGTAAAAGGCATGGCGCTCAACCTCGAAGCCGATGCCGTCGGCGTGGTGATTTTCGGTGACGACCGTCAGGTGAGCGAAGGCGCCGTGGTCCGCCGTACCGGCCAGATCGTGGACGTCCCCGTCGGCAAAGAGCTGCTCGGCCGCGTGGTCGATGGCCTCGGCAACCCGATCGACGGCAAAGGCCCGATCAAATCCAAGCAGCGCTCCCTGGTGGAAACCAAGGCCCCCGGTATCGTCTACCGTAAATCGGTGCATGAGCCGATGGCCACCGGCATCAAATCCATCGATGCATTGATTCCGATCGGCCGCGGCCAGCGCGAGCTGATCATCGGCGACCGCCAGACCGGCAAAACCGCCATCGCCATCGACACCATCCTGAACCAGAAAACCATCAACCAGGGCAAGGACGAGAGCAAGAAGCTTTATTGCATCTACGTCGCCGTCGGCCAGAAACGCTCCACGGTTGCCCAGGTGGTGAAGAAGCTCGAGGAAAACGGCGCGATGGACTACACCATCGTGGTTGCCGCTACGGCTTCCGACCCCGCGCCGATGCAGTACCTCGCCCCCTACACGGGCTGCGCGATGGGCGAATTCTTCCGCGACAACGGCATGCATGCCCTGATCATCTATGATGATCTTTCCAAACAGGCCGTTGCCTACCGCCAGATGTCCCTGCTGCTGCGCCGTCCTCCGGGGCGCGAAGCTTACCCGGGCGACGTGTTCTACGTTCACTCCCGCCTGCTCGAGCGTGCCGCCAAAATGTCTGACGACAAAGGCGCAGGCTCCCTCACCGCACTGCCGGTGATCGAGACCCAGGCCGGTGACGTATCCGCCTACATCCCGACCAACGTGATCTCCATCACCGATGGTCAGATCTTTCTGGAAAGCGACCTCTTCTACCGCGGTGTTCGCCCCGCCGTGAACGTGGGTCTCTCCGTAAGCCGCGTGGGTTCTTCCGCGCAGATTAAGGCCATGAAACAGGTTGCCGGTACGATTAAGCTCGAGCTCGCCCAGTTCCGCGAGATGGAAGCCTTCGCCCAGTTCGGTTCCGATCTGGATGCCGCAACGCAGCGCCTCATCAACCGTGGTCAGAAACTGACCGAGCTGCTCAAGCAGCCGCAATATTCCCCGCTCGCGGTGGAAGAGCAGGTCTGCGTGATTTACGCGGGCGTGAAAGGCTACCTCGACAAGCTGAAGATCAACGATGTTGGCCGTTTCGAGCAAGCCCTGCTGCGTCACCTGCACCACAACCATGCGCAGGTGCTGGATTCCATCCGCGCCGAGCAGAAGCTCACCGACGAGATGGAAGCCCGCCTGAAAGCGGCCATTGAAGAACTGCTCAAGACCTTCACCGCGTAACTTCTGAGCAACATGGCTGAACGAAACGGATAAGTGACGGAAACACGATGGCTGGACTCAAGGCGCTACGCATTCGCATCAAAAGCGTGAAATCCACGCAGAAGATCACCAAGGCCATGAAGCTGGTGGCTGCGGCGAAACTGCGCCGCGCGCGCGAAAATGCCGAAGCCGCACGCCCATACGCGGAAGCCATGGGCGCGATGCTCGCATCGCTCCGCAACGCCATGCCCGAAGGCGCGGCCCCGCGTCTGCTGGCCGGCACCGGTAACGATTCCCGCCACCTGCTCATCGTCGCCACCTCCGACCGCGGCCTTTGCGGCGCCTTCAACAACGCCATCATCCGCGCTGCTCGCAAAGACATCCAGGCGCTGACCGCCCAGGGCAAGCAGGTGAAAATCTTCTGCGTCGGCAAAAAGGTGAACGACATCTTCAAGCGCGAGTTCGAAGGCCAGATTGTTGAGCTGCGCGAAGGCATCAGCAAAGCCCCCGGCTACGCCCATGCCAAGGACATCGCCGCCACCGTCATGCGCCGTTTCGATGCCAACGAGTTCGATGTCGCCACGCTCTATTACAACCGCTTCATCTCCGTCATCACGCAAAAGGTGACCGCGCAAAAGCTCATCCCGCTGGAAATTTCCAGCGATGCGCCCCAAGCACCCGTGCAGATGGGCTATGTGGAATACGAGCCGAGCGAAGAGGAAATCCTCAGCAAACTCCTGCCGAAGAACCTGGAAATCCAGATCTTCCGCGCGCTGCTGGAAAACGCCGCCAGCGAGCAGGGCGCCCGCATGACCGCCATGGACAGCGCCACCCGCAATGCCGGTGAAATGATCAAGAAACTGACCCTGCAATATAACCGCAGCCGTCAGGCCACTATCACCAAGGAGCTGATCGAGATCATCTCCGGCGCGGAGGCGATATGACGGATCTGAGCTTCAAATACCAGGCCAGTGACAGGGTCTCGATCGAGGTGAACGAAAATTCCCTGGGCGAAATGCCGATCTATGACGTAACCATCATGGGGGTTATTGACCGGGATCATCAGCGTTTGATTCAAGAGCAGGCACAAATTATCGCTCATATCGACGGCGGTGACCAAGCCTTTGTAACCTTTGAGGTCGAGTCGGATCGTCTGGACGAAGCACTCGCCTTGCTTACGGATAATAATTTAGGAATTACCGCTGCGGAAGCACAAGCCGCGCTGCAGCAAGTTGTTGATTTTGAAGGTATTTAAGGAGCGTATCATGGCCGAGAAGAAACCCACCAAAAAAGCCGCACCGGCAGTTGCCGTTGTTGAGAAATCCGCACCGGTCAAAAAGGCTGCCAAAGGCGCCGTTGGCCGCATCACGCAGGTAATTTCTGCCGTGGTGGACGTGAAATTCGATGGCGGCGAGCTGCCTGCCATCTTGAACGCGCTGGAAACCGACAACCAGGGCAAGCGCCTGGTGATGGAAGTCTCCCAGCATGTGGGTGAAAACACCGTGCGCTGCATCGCCATGGATTCCACCGATGGTCTGGTGCGCGGCGCCGAAGTGCGCGACCTTGGCGCGCCGATCTCCGTGCCCGTCGGCCCCGAAACGCTCGGCCGTATCCTCAACGTCATTGGCGAACCCATCGACGAGCGCGGCCCGGTCAAAACCCGCCAGGTTGCCCCCATCCATGCCACCGCGCCGGAATACAAAGAGCAGGCTACCGATACCGAAGTGCTCGTGACCGGCATCAAAGTCATCGACCTTCTCGCCCCCTACGTAAAAGGTGGTAAAATCGGTCTCTTCGGCGGTGCCGGCGTAGGCAAAACCGTACTCATCATGGAGCTCATCAACAACATCGCCAAAGCACACGGTGGTTACTCCGTATTCGCCGGCGTGGGCGAGCGTACCCGCGAAGGGAACGACCTCTACCACGAGATGATCGAATCCGGCGTTATCAACCTCGAGAACCAGGACAAGTCCAAAGTGGCGCTTGTTTATGGCCAGATGAACGAGCCTCCCGGCGCCCGCGCCCGCGTGGCCCTCACCGGTCTGACGCTCGCTGAATATTTCCGCGATCAGGAAGTTCAGGACGTACTCTTCTTCGTCGACAACGTCTTCCGCTTCACCCAGGCCGGTTCCGAAGTATCCGCTCTGCTCGGCCGTATTCCGTCCGCCGTAGGTTACCAGCCGACCCTTTCCACCGACATGGGCGCGATGCAGGAACGCATCACCTCCACCACCAAGGGCTCCATCACCTCGGTGCAGGCCGTGTACGTACCGGCGGATGACTTGACCGATCCGGCGCCTGCCACCACCTTCGCGCACCTGGATGCCACCACCGTACTTTCCCGCGCCATCTCCGAGCTGGGCATCTACCCGGCCGTGGATCCGCTGGACTCCACCTCCCGCATCCTCGACAAACAGGTGCTGGGTGAGGAGCATTACAACGTGGCGCGTGAAGTGCAGCGCGTTCTGCAAACCTACAAATCCCTTCAGGATATCATCGCCATTCTCGGCATGGATGAATTGTCTGAAGAAGACAAGCAGGTGGTTGCCCGCGCCCGTAAGATCCAGCGCTTCCTGTCTCAACCCTTCCACGTGGCAGAGATCTTCACCGGCAAGCCCGGCAAGTTCGTGCCGCTGGCGGAAACCATCGCCAGCTTCAAAGGCATCGTCGAAGGCAAATATGACGATCTGCCGGAAGCGGCCTTCTACATGGTTGGCGGTATCGAGGAAGCCATCGAAAAAGCCCGCCAGATGGCGCTGGAAGCCGCCTAAGGCATACGCTCTCCCTCTCTCCGCTTGCGGAGAGGGCAGGGTGAGGGGAATAGAAGGAGAGATACATGGCACTGTCACTGCAACTGGTAACGCCCGAAAAACAATTGCTGGATCAACCGGTCGAAATGGTCGTGATTCCCGGCTCCATGGGCGACATGGGCGTGATGGAAGGCCATGCCGCGGTGGTGACCACCCTGCGCTCCGGCCTTGTGACCATCTATGAGCGCGATGTGCCGACGGACCGTTACTTCGTCCGCGGCGGCTTTGCCGAAGTCGGCGGCGCCATCTGCCGCGTGCTGGCTGAAAACGCGCAGCACCTTGCCAGCGTAAAGAAAAGCGATAGCCAGATGGCGCTGGCCGAAGCCAAAGTGGCCCTCGACCTCGTCCGCACCAAGGGCGGCGTGAGCCAGGAAGAGCTGGAGCGCCTGGAACAGGCCCTGGCCGATGCCGAACTGCTGGATAGCCTGGTCGCCTAACGTCTCGCGCCCTTGGCCTCGTCACGAGGCGGGAAAAACCCCATTGATAGCCGGTGTATGCTCATATTGCTGGATAATGTCCAGAATGGGCGCCCCACTGTCACGCTTAAGCGTATTGGCAATATGCTCAAGCAGGCTCAGATCGGTTTTGGAGGGCGTGCGTATGGGGGTAATCGGAATATCAGCCGTGGCGGCCTTATCCTCGGCGGCCAGCTCGTCTCCCCACTTGTCCTGCAGGTGGCGCTGAAGGGGCAGGTTCTCCCAGTGGGCTTTCAGGTTAAAAGGCCTGTTCAGCCGCTCCACCTCTCCGGTGTAAGGCGACATGGTGAGGGAATTCTCCAGCCAGCCGATCATGCCGAGGTAACGCCCCAGCATCAGGCGCAATTCGTGCTCCCGCGTATTATCCACCGGCGGGGACGCGCGCAGGTCAACCGTCAGGGAGCCGCCCGGCCCTGTCCGGAATATCAGGTGCAGGCCATTAAATTCGGCCTTTATGCCCTGCAGCAGGGCGACATAGGGTTCCTTCTCCCATGGATACTGGGTGATATAGGCGTTCCATGCGTCCAAATGGTCGGAATCTGCGCTTCCGGTGCACAGGGTGGCAAGCACCTCTTCCGTAAACAGCGGGTCCAGCAGAAAACGCGGCTGCAATAACGGATAGGGGGTGAACAGCAAGCCGAGCGGCGTACGGTTTTCCTGGTCGGGGATGTTTTTAAGCTGCTTTAGCAGGTTTAGCTCCTGCTCCTTGATGTCATCCTCGCTCAGGGTGACATCTTCCGGCGGGAAAATATCTTCCGCCACGTGTGAAATGGTATGGTTGAGCAGCAAATCATCCAGGCTGCAATAAAAGGTGACCAGATCGGCCGCGCGTGCAAGTTCGTCGGCGGTACCGGTAACATTGACATGCAGGGACCGGTCATCATCCTGCACCACCTCCGCATGATAGCCAAAACTGCTGACAAGAAAATCGGCCAGCGCGTCGAGATCATCCGCTGCCGCCAGGTCCTCGTCCAGCACCAGGCGGTAGGTATCCGCCGCCAGTTGCATCAGATAGATGGGCTCCAGCTGGCTGCGGTAACCTTGTTGATGAAGCAGAAATTGCTCCGCCGCCCTGTTGATGGCCATGGGCGCATCATGGGTAACGATCTCCGCATTGCTGAACATCGCGGCGCGGGGCAATAACTGGCTTATGTTCAGGTCCGGCTTGAACAGGTGCGCATTAAGCGCCTGGGCAACATCCTCTTCCACCGCCTGGCAGTGATTGCGATCTCCCATGCCATAGATACCCGCCATCAGGGGCGATAGATTGCCATAATCAGCCGGGCTTACAGGGGTCCAGACGCTTTGTTCGTTAAGCTGCCCCCCCACATCGGCATAAAGCGCATAAAGCCCGCGTTCGGGAACCAGCTGGTAATAAACATTCCAGATATAGCCGGGCCCATAGGCACTTGGCATACGTGGCGCGGAGATGTGATAAATCCGGCCAGGCTCGGGTAATTCCATGTCCGGCAGGGTGATGAGGTGCCGTTCCATCAGCTGATCGGCCAGCTTCTCGTAATATGTCACCGTTTCGGCGGGCGTTCCTTTCAGATAGCCGCGCAGATAATGCCCTTCCAGATGCCCGTGCCGGAACGCCTGAAGCCATGCGTCATCCAGCTCCGCAAAAAAGGATTCCACCATCGCGGCGAGCCCTTCTTCCGTGAAATAACGCAGGTCCTCATGCCTGAAATAAGGTGGCGCCTCGTTTTGGTCGGGCATGGTGCCGCCCTGGTGTAGCGTTTCCAGCCAGTGGCATATGTCCCGGTGGGAAATATCGCCCGTAAGCATACCCGCATGATGCTGCTCATACCTGTGCACCAGGTTGTGAACGCCCGCCATCAGGTCGCGCTTGTAATCGGCCTTTATCTTTTCAGCCAGCAGATCGAGCTGTTCCTGGTTCATGGGCAGGGTTCCACATTGCTTGCAGGCATGCTGTGTAACGCCCGATTGATACAGTTTAATGAAACAGGCCGTTCAAACGGTCTTTACACTTGCGGCAAAGCCTGATAACCGAACCCTCTTCAGTTCTGTGGCTGCAAAGCAGCCTATCCCTGCGGAGGGGTGGCCGAGAGGCTGAAGGCGGCGGTTTGCTAAACCGTTATACGCCCTTAAAGGCGTATCGTGGGTTCGAATCCCATCCCCTCCGCCAGAATTTCTTTAATGGTTGGCCATGATGTTATCCACCGTGCTGCGCGACCGGGCCTAATGCCAAAGGGAACCAGAAAACGGGATTTACCGCAAAAACCATGCGCGGCATGCGGCAGACCTTTACCTGGCGCAAAAAATGGGAAAAGAACTGGAATGAAGTGAAATATTGCTCAAAACGCTGTGGAGGCAGGGCATGACGCAGGGCTGACCCTGGCGCGTGAACTGTCGTCAACCGGCCGTTCGCCTGAATTTAACAGCACGTGAGTTTAACGGCACGCGGCCTTGCTATTCCGCGAGGCACGTCTTTATCGCCGCGGAGCACAACACCACGACGACTGAGCACAGCCGTTGCGCGTAGCCTAATGCGTAAACAGAGCAATCAAAAGGATGATAGGTAAGGGGATACCCAGCAGCCATAAAAGGATTCCACCGCCAAGTCGCATAACAGCCTCCATTTTTTAATGTGATGATAGGCAATGCTAGCCTTCATCCCGATTAAAACGCCATTAGGCAAAAAGCGAAATTCATCCCCTTGTCATAAAGGTGGCCGGAAAAGGGCGGAATATCGACGCGAAAAACCAAATACCGGCATCTTTTAATGCATAGCCCGGAGCCGGAACAACCATGACGCTACAATTAATGTCATTAACGGCAAAAATTTTAGCCAAATTTTTTTGTCCATAAAATTCAGCGGCATAATCTTCAATCCCACAAAATCATGCCCAGCTATATTTATGATTTTTAAACATTTTGCCCTCATGTTTGAAATAGACACAAAAAAATGTTGAGGGAGCCATGCTCGACGAGGGACAAGACCAAGCAACCTTAGCCTACCCGGCAACGGATGGCGGCATATCCGTTTATGACTGGTTATCCCAGGTCTGCAATCTGCCATCCATGCGTGATGAGGAAATCGTTTCCCATCTCTCCTTCGCCCAGCTGCTTTTCAAGGAAATCTTCGACCGTCTGGTGGCCCTGGTAGGGCTGGTTCTGGCCATGCCGGTCATGCTGCTTGCCGCGCTGGCCATTCGTCTGGAAACCCCGGGCCCGGTCTTTTTCAAGCAGGAACGCGGCGGCCTGAACGGCAAAAGCTTTGTGATCTATAAATTTCGCACCATGACGGCGGAAGCCGGCATGGACACCAAAGCCGGCCATGCAACGAAGCATGATCCGCGCAAAACCCGCGTCGGCACCTTTTTACGCCAAAGCAGCATTGACGAACTCCCCCAGCTAATCAACGTGCTGAAGGGCGATATGTCCATCGTTGGTCCGCGCCCGCACATGGTGTATCACGATGCCGTTTACCGCACGCAGGTTAAAGGTTATGACCGCCGCTTCCGCGCAAAACCGGGCCTTACCGGCCTGGCTCAGGTCAATGGTTACCGCGGAATGATTCGGGAAGTATCCGACATGCAGAACCGTGTGGATTGCGACAATGCCTATATCGACAGCTGGAGCGCCCTGCTGGATGTCAAAATCCTGTTCAAGATGGTCTGGGTCGTGCTGCGCGGCATCAACGCGCATTAATCACTCATTTAGCGCCCCATGTAAAATGTATCGAATTCGATACATTTTGAAGATTCTTTAACTCTCTCCCGCTAAACTGAGAGTTGGGTTTCCCTCATCCGGATAAGCGGAATGGCATTTACCATCGTATCATTGGGCAGTTACGACATCGATGGCGATGGCATAGCCGAGGAAATATGGAGCATTAAAAACGGCGGCTCCGCTGAAACCATAAGCTGGCAATTGGTGGAATCCGGCGAAACCGCAGGGCTGACGCTCGCCGGCGGCGCAACGGCCATCATTGTAACCCACGGCAGTGGCACGCTTCAGCTTGTGGATGCGGAAGGCAGCCCTGCCGGTTCTCAGACGGCTTCCGGCCTGGCCTACAGCGGCACCTACCCCGGCACCACCCTGGCGGATATTATTTATGGCTCGTCCTATGACGATGCCATCAATGGCGGTGAAAACACCGACACGCTCCACGGTGGCGCGGGGGCGGACACCTTGAATGGCGGCGACGGCAGCGACCTGATCTATGGCGATGACGGAGATGACTCGCTGGTTGGCGGCAACGGGGTGGACACGCTTTACGGCGGCGACGGCAATGATACGCTCGACGGCGGCGATTACAACGACGTGCTGGACGGCGGCGCAGGCAACGATAGCATCATGGGCGGCAACGACGGCAATGCCACCGTCACGGCAGGAACGGGCGACGATATCGTCATTCTGGTAACCGGCAACAACAACGTAACCGGCGACGATGGCAATGATACCATCCTGGGCGGCGATGGGTTTGACATCATCTACGGTAATGCAGGCGATGACAGCCTCAATGGCGGCGACGGCGGCGATATTCTGGATGGCGGCGACGGTGCGGACCGCATCGATGGCGGCAATGGCCCGGACCTGATCATCGGCAATGACGGCAACGATACCCTGTGGGGAGGCGCGGGCAATGATACGCTCGATGGCGGCCTGGGTGACGATGTCATGCTCGATGACAGCGGCGCCAACAACATGACCGGTGACGAGGGAAATGACAGCATCACCGGTGGCACCGGTCAGGATAGCATCTGGGGCGGCGCCGACAACGACACGCTGCACGGGATGGATGCCAACGATCTGCTCTATGGCGAAGCGGGCGATGACAGCATCTTCGGCGAGAATGGCAACGACCGCCTGCTGGGCGGCGACGGGGCCGACAATATTGACGGCGGCGCGGGCGATGACTCGATTGCCGGCGAGAACGGCAACGATACGCTGGATGGCGGTGCCGATGGAAATGACACCATCGACGGCGGTGCGGGCAATGATATCATTACCGATGCCAACGGCACCAACAGCATCACGGCCGGGGCCGGTTTCGACCAGGTTACCGGCGGCAGCGGCATCGACTTCATCTGGGGTGGCGCGGATAACGACACGCTCGACGGCGGCGCCGGAGCCGATCAGATTCACGGCGATGGCGGTAATGACAGTATTTTAGGGGGCGCGGATAACGACGCGCTCTATGGTGATGACGGCAACGACAGCATCGATGGCGGCGATGGCGACGACCTGCTGGATGGCTGGACGGGCAATGACACCCTGGATGGCGGCACGGGTAATGACAGCATCGATGGTGGCGATGGCAACGACCAGATAAACGATGCCAGCGGCGACAATAATATCAATGCAGGCGCCGGTCAGGACACGGTCGTTGCAGGCACGGGCTCGGATGCGATCTACGGCGGCTACGGCAATGACAGCCTGCTGGGCGGCGGCGGCAACGATACCATCAGCGGCGATGGCAATGATGACACCATCTATGGCGGCAGCGGCGACGACTCCCTCAACGGCGGCGACAACGAGGACGAGCTCTACGACGGCACTGGCAACGACACCATGACCGGCGGCCTTGGGCTGGATATTTTCCACTTCACCGTGGAGGCCGGAGCCACCGACACGGTGACGGATTTCAGCACCACCTACGACAAGCTGGATCTCACGGGTTTCCACATTCCATCCTTCGACGATCTGGTGTTGACGCAGGTCGGCAGCGATACCCGCATCAGCTTCAGCGGCGGCCAGTCCATCCTGCTGAAAAATATTAATAAAGATAATCTTGGTGAAAGTCATTTCACGGGCTTTACCCCCGCGGGCTACAACCTCGCCGGCAGCGATGCCAGCTACAGCGCCGTTAGAGTCACGCAAACCCAGGCGGAGAGCTACCAGGCGGTGAACATGACCGCTTCCACAAACCAGACGCTTATCTTCAACATGGCCGACGGCCTGCGCCTGTATGACATCGCGGGCAACAGCTATAACCGCCTGACCTATGCCCATGTGAGCGATTATCAGGCCGTGGATTACAACGGCGACGGCACCAGGGACATGTTCCTGAACATGTCCGACGGGCTTCGCTGGTACGACGGCGCCACCGCCACGGTGACCCGCCTTTCCTACTCCGCCATCGAAACCTTTAAGATCGTGGATTATAACGGCGACGGCAGGCAGGACATTTTCATGAACATGTCCGACGGTCTGCGCTGGCTGAACCAGGCCAACGGCGCGGTGACCCGCCTTTCCTATGCCCATGTCGATGACTATCGCATTGTGGATTACAACGGTGACGGCAAACAGGATATTTTCATGAACATGTCCGACGGGTTGCGCTGGCTGAACCAGGCCAACGGCACCGTCACCCGCCTCTCCTACACCCCGGTGGAGGATTACCGCGTCGTGGATTACAATGGCGACGGCAAGCAGGACATTTTCATGAACATGTCCGACGGGTTGCGCTGGCTGAACCAGGCCAACGGCGTGGTGACGCGCCTGACCTATACCCATGTGAATGATTATTATGCCGTCCAGTTCAACGATCAGGGGCAGACCGACCTTTTCATGAACATGTCCGACGGTCTGCGTTGGATGGATCAGACCACCGGTACGGTGACGCGCCTGACCTATGCGGCGGTGGAGAATTATCAGGTCATGGATATCACCGGCGATGGCAAAAAGGATGTGCTCCTCAGCATGGCCGACGGGTTGCGTATTTACAATCAGGTGGGCGGCATGGTCACCCGTGTGAATTACGAACACCTGAAAAGCTATCAAGTGGTGGATTTCGACGGCGACGGTAAACAGGAGATTTTCCTTCAGTTCAATGGCGGCCTGACGCGTTACGACATGAAGGATGGCAGCTATACCCGCCATTCATGGGTGGATGTGAAAGAATTCCGCATCGTGGATTTCAACGGCGACGGCAAGCTGGACCTGCTGATGAGCCATGCCGGAGGCATCACGCTCTACGACCCCGTGAATGGTTACAACACCATTTACCACGCGCCGGTGGATAGTTTCACCCTGTCCGATACCGATGGCAATGGCGTGCTGAACCTCATCACCAACGACAGCACGGGCATCCGCGTATTCAGCAATTACACCTCCGGAGCAGACACGCTGACCGGCAGCGCGCAGGATGATGTTCTCAACGGCAAAAGCGGCAATGACAGCCTCACCGGCGGCGCGGGGGCGGATATATTCGTGTTTGAAGGCAAGTTCGACAATGATCGCATTGCCGATTTCCAGCATGGGGTGGACAAGCTGCAATTTTCAGGCGTTCAGGGTGTCACCAGCGTGGCCGATGTCATGAACCACATGAGCTATAACCCGCAATATGACTGGGTTTACATCAACCTGCCGCAGCAGGGCTCGATCATCATCGAGCATATCGGGCATTTACTGAGCGCAGACGACATCACCGTCTATTAGATAAGCCCGCCCCCGAACTGGCACGCAGTATGCATAGAAAAACGTCAATCCAAAAGGCGATGGCGCATGCACGGCCACATACCGCACAAACTCGCGATTTTCAAAAACCTGGTTAATAAACAGCTAATTAATAAAAAAATAAATGAGTAAATACTGTGGGGTTATGGGGCAAAACCGGATGCGATTATTAACCTTTGCGGAGTAATTTGAACCATGCGCAACAAAAGGTGAGCATATGGCCTTTACCATTACCTCTTTGGGTAAATACGATATTGACGGCGACGGCATCAAGGAAACTGTCTGGACAATCGTAAACAATGGCGCGGCGCAGAATCTGCGCTGGCAATTACAGGGAACCGCCGAGAACGCAAACATCACCGCCGCCGCCGGTGCCACCTATTTGATCGTGACCCGTGGCAGCGCCACGCTTCAACTGTTTGATGAAAACAACCTTCTGCTCACCAGCAAGGCGGCTTCGGCCAGCAATTTCAGCGGCCTTTACAACGGCACCGCCGCGGCTGACCTGATTTATGGCAGCATCTATGCCAACAACATCAACGCCAAGGCGGGCAACGACACCGTTTATGGCGGCGATGGCAAAGACACCATCGACGGCAGCACCAACAACGATGTGCTTTACGGCGGCAACGGCGACGATCGCCTGCTCGGAAACACCGAGAACGACACGCTTTACGGCGAAGATGGCAATGATTACCTCGACGGCGGCAAAGGCAGTGACCTGATCTATGGCGGCGAGGGCAACGACACCATCCTCGGCGGCGCCGACGGCATCGACGCCATTTTCGGCGGCAATGGAAACGACCTGATCACCGGCAGCGCAGGCGCCAGCGGCCTTTACGGCGAGGACGGCAACGACACCATCACCGGCGGCGCGGCGGCCGATACCATTGACGGCGGCGAGGGCAACGATTCGCTCGATGGCGGCAAGGGTGACGATTCCATCCTGGGCGGCAATGGCGACGACACGATCAGCGGCGGCAGCACCGGTAACGACACCATTGACGGTGGCGATGGCAACGATGTCATCACCGATGCGTCCGGCGCCAACCTCCTTCGCGGCGGCGCGGGCAATGACAGCATTACCGGCGGTTCCGGCGTGGATAACATCTATGGCGGCGATGACAATGACACCCTCAATGGCGGTTCCGGCAACGACATCGTCTACGGCGATGCGGGTGATGATTCCATCCTGGGCGGCACCAACAACGATACGCTTTATGGCGGCACCGGCAACGACGTGATCGATGGCGGCGCGGGTTACGACTCCATTATGGGCGACGATGGCAACGACACCCTCAATGGCGGCACCGACGGCAACGATACCATTGACGGCGGCGCGGGAGACGACCTCATTACCGACCTCAGCGGCACCAACAGCATCCTGGGCGGCGCAGGCAATGACAGCATCACCGGCGGCACCGGTGTGGACAGCATCTGGGGTGGCGACGACAACGACACCATCCTGGGCGCGGCGGGCAATGACAGGCTCTATGGCGGCGCCGGGGAAGACTCCATCGACGGTGGCGCCGGCCATGACCTGCTGAATGGCGACGATGGCAACGACACCCTCAATGGCGGCGCCGATGGCAACGATACCATCGACGGCGGCGCGGGGGACGACGTCATCACCGATCTTAGCGGCACCAACAGCATCCTGGGCGGCGCGGGCAATGACAGCATCATTGGCGGTACCGGCGTGGACAGCATCTGGGGGGGCGACGACAACGACACCATCGACGGCGGCGCGGGCAATGACAAGCTCTACGGCGGGGCTGGCAACGACGTCATCAATGGCGGTGCGGGTGCGGACCTGGTGCAGGGCGACGATGGCAACGACACGCTGGATGGCGGCGCCGACGGCAATGACACCCTCAATGGCGGCAACGGCGACGATGTGATTACCGATGGCTCCGGTACCAACAGCATCCTGGGTGGCGCGGGCAACGACTCCATCACCGGTGGCACGGGTGTCGACAGCATCTGGGGCGGCACGGAAAACGACACCATCCTGGGTGGCGCGGGCAATGATTCCATCCTGGGCGAGGCCGGCGACGACAGCATCGATGGCGGCGCCGATAATGACCGTCTTTATGGCGGTGACGGCCATGATTACGTAGCCGGAGGAACCGGAAATGACCTGATCGACGGCGGCGAGGGCAACGATACCCTGCTGGGCGGTGCGGGCATCGACACCATCACCGGCGGCAACGGCAATGACAGCGCATCCGGCGGCGCGGATAATGACAGCATCACCGGCCTTGCAGGCAATGACACGCTGGCGGGTGACGATGGCAACGACACGCTCAACGGTGGCGACGATAACGACTGGCTGAACGGCGGCACGGGCAATGACAGCCTGACCGGCGGCCTGGGCGCGGATATTTTCTATTTCGGCGCCGCTTCCGGAACGGACACCGTGACCGATTTCAACCTCACGGACGACCGGATCGACCTCGGCGCGCTCACGCTTGGAAACTTTAATGACCTGGCGATGACACAGATCGGGGCGGACACAAGCATCGCACTGGGCGGTGGCAACAGCGTGCTGCTCAAAAACGTGAACAAGAACAACCTGACGGAAAACCACTTCCTCGGCCTTGGCCCGATACCCGGCGTCAACCTCACCGGGACGGACTCCGTCTATACCGCCACACGTGTCACGCAAACCCAGGCGGAAACCTACCTCTCGGTTCAGCTTGGCACGGGCCCCGCGCATACGGTTATCTTCAACATGGCCGATGGTCTGCGCCTTTATGATACGGCCAGCGGCGCATATAACCGCCTTACCTACGGCTATGTGTCGGATTACAAGGCCGTGGATTATAACGGCGACGGCACGAAAGACATGTTTATGAACATGCCCGATGGCTTGCGCTGGTACGACAGTGCCACGGCCACCACCACCCGCCTGACCTATGCCCCGGTCGAAACCTACCAGATCACCGATTATAACGGCGACGGCAAGCAGGACATCTTCATGAACCTGTCCGACGGGTTGCGCTGGCTGAACCAGGCCAGCGGCACCGTCACCCGCCTGTCCTACGTGCATGTGAATGATTACCAGATTGCCGACTATAACGGCGACGGCAAGCAGGATATCTTCATGAACCTCTCCGACGGCCTGCGCTGGCTGAACCAGGCCAACGGCGCCGTCACCCGCCTGACCTATTCCGTGGTCGAGGAGTACCGTCTTGCCGACTATAACGGTGACGGCAAACAGGACATCTTCATGAACATGTCCGACGGCCTCCGCCTGCTGGATCAGGCCTCGGGTCTAGTGACCCGCCTGACCTATGCCCACGTGAACGATTACCTTGTTGCCGACTATAATGGCGACGGCAAGCAAGACATCTTCATGAACATGTCCGACGGTCTTCGCCTGCTGGATCAGGCCTCCGGTCTGGTGACCCGCCTCACCTATGCGGCGGTGGAAACCTACAAGCTGGCGGATTTCAACGGCGACGGCAAAAAAGATATCGTCATGAACCTCTCCGACGGCCTGCGCGTCTACGATCAGGCCACCGGCGTGGTGACCCGCCTCAATTACCAGCATGTGAACGATTACAAGATCGTGGATTTCAACGGCGACGGCAAACAGGATGTCTTCATGCGCTTCGATGGCGGCCTGACCGAAGTGGATGGCGGCGGCGGTGCCGTTACCCGGCATTCCTGGGTGGATGTGAAGGATTTTCGCATCGCCGATTTCACCGGCGATGGCAAGCTGGACATTTTGATGAGCCATGCCACTGGCATCACCCTTTACGATCCCACCAGCGGCTACAGCCTTATTTACGGTGCGCCGGTGGCCAGTTTCAGCCTGGCGGATACGGATGGCGACGGCAAGCTTAACCTCATCACCAACGATGCCAGCGGCGTCCGCGTGTTCAGCAACTATGTCTCCGGGGCTGACACGCTGACCGGCGGCGCGCATAACGACACCCTGAACGGCGGTGGCGGCAATGACCGCCTGAGCGGCGGGGCAGGGGCGGATATCTTTGTCTTCAACGGCAAATTCGATAACGATCGCATCGCCGACTTCCAGCACGGGGTGGACAAGCTGCAATTCTCGGGCGTCACCGGCATCGCCACTGCGCAGGACGTGCTCGATCACGCCAGCTACAATGCGCAAAACGACTGGGTCTACATCGCCATCCAGGGCCAGGGCTCCATCATTTTGGAGCATATCGGCCACATGCTGAGCATCAACGACATCACCATCGTTTAATGGCATATTTCACCAGCAGCCCGGCAAACCGGCTGTTGGTGGTGAAATAGCGCTTCCACATGCGCCGGGGCTCCTGCAGCACCCGGTAAAGCCATTCCAGCCCGGCCTTCTGCATCCACAGCGGCGCGCGTTTGGTGTACCCGGCCAGAATATCCACGCTGCCCCCCACGCCCATGATGAAGGGCACGTGGAACCCGTCCTTGTAGCGCCCCATCAGCCGCTCCTTATGCGGCGTGGTCATGGCAATGAACAGGCAATGCGCGTTAGAGGCCGCGATATCCCGCACCACGTCGGCCTCCTCTTCCTTGCTAAAATAGCCGTGATGCCACCCGGCGAACTGGATATTCGGCCAGCGCGCCTGGATATTGGCCACGGCCTTCTCCAGCACCTCCGGCTTGGCGCCGAGGATATAGGGGCGGTACCCTTTTTCGTTACAAAGGGCCAGCACCTCGGTCATGATATCCACGCCTGCCACCCGTTCCGGCACTTTCAGGCCAAACATCCGGCAGCCCAGCACCACGCCCGCCCCGTCGATATTGATCAGGTCGCTGCCCGTCACATCGTCGAACAGCTCCTTGTCCGTCTGCAGGGCCACGAGTTTGGCCACATTCACCACCACATGCTGCAACCGGTGGCCACCTCTCATGGACTCTTCTATCAACCGTAACGTTTCCTTCATGGTGATAGCGTCCATGGGGCAGCCCATGAACGTGATGCGGTGGGTGGAATTCATCAGGTTTTTCTCATTTAGTGAGAAGTTGTTAATTCATCCGTGTTTTATCTTAGGGCAGTGATTTTTACGAGACCCTATATGCGTATTCTTGCCGTCATTGGCACCCGGCCGGAAGCCATCAAGATGATTCCGGTCATCCGCGCGCTGAAAGCCGCGCCGGACATGGAATTGCAGGTCTGCTCCACCGGGCAGCATCGCGAGATGCTGCGTCCCATCCTGGCCATGGCGGACGTGAAGGTGGATATCGACCTTGATGTGATGGAGCCTAACCAGAGTCTCAACCGCCTGGCGGGCAAGCTTTTTCATGCGCTGCCGGATGTTTTTGCCGGCTGCAGACCGGACCGCGTGCTGGTGCAGGGCGATACCAGCTCCGCCGCCGTGGCCGCCCAGGCCGCCTTTTACGCGCGCATCCCCGTGGGTCATGTGGAAGCGGGCCTCCGCAGCCACGACATGAACCACCCCTTCCCGGAAGAAGGCAACCGCAAGCTCGTCGGGGCATTGGCAGATCAGCACTATGCACCCACCGCCACCGCCGCACGAAACCTTCTGGCCGAGAATGTTATACCCGCCCAGGTCTTCATCACCGGCAACACGGTGATTGATGCGCTGTTCTACTTCAAATCCCGCATGGAACAGGACGCAACCCTGCAGCAGCAATACCGCAAGGAATTCAGCTTTCTGAACGATAAACAGCGCCTGCTGCTCGTCACCGCCCACCGGCGCGAGAATTTCGACGGTGGCATCGCCAACATCTGCCAGGCCCTGCAAAAGCTGGCCCAGCGCGGCGACATGCAGATCGTCCTGCCTGTCCACATGAACCCCAACGTCAAACATGTGGTGACGGAGCAACTGGGCGACAAGCCCAACATTCACCTCATTCCCCCGCAGGATTACCTGCCCTTCCTCTACCTGATGGACAAAAGCCACATGGTGCTGACCGATTCCGGCGGCGTGCAGGAGGAGGCTCCCTCCCTCGGCAAACCGGTGCTGGTGATGCGTGAAACCACCGAACGCCCGGAAGGCGTGGAGGCAGGCACCGCCAGGCTCATCGGCTCCTCCAGTGCGGAAACCATCGTCCAGGAAGTCTCGCGCTTATTCGATAATGAAGCCGCCCATGCCGCCATGGCCCGCGCGCAAAACCCCTATGGCGACGGCCATGCGTCAGAGCGTATCCTGGAAATTCTGCGCACCGGCAGCCTGGCTCCCGGCAAGGAATTTTCCACCCCACTCCCTCTCAAACAGGTTGCCCACCATGCCTAAAAAGAAACGCGAAATATGCATCCTCGGCCTCGGTTACATCGGCCTGCCGACCGCATCCATCATCGCCAGCCGTCATATGCATGTCACCGGGGTGGATACCAACCCCAAAGTGGTGGAGCAGGTCTCCAAAGGCAAACCGCATATCGTGGAGCCCGAGCTGGAAGGCCTGGTCTACAAGGTCGTGAGCGAAAAGCGCCTGACCCCCGTCACCAAGCCGGTGGCCGCCGATATCTACATGATCACCGTGCCCACCCCCATCACCGACGACAACAAGCCCGACGTCACGTTTGTGGAAGCCGCGGCCGACAGCATTGCCAAGCTCTTGACCAAGGGCAACCTGATCATTCTGGAATCCACCTGCCCGGTGGGCACCACAGCGCTTATCTCCCGCCGTCTGGCCGCCAAGCGTAAGGATCTGCGCTTCCCGCATGATGCGCCGGAAAACCCCGATATTCACTTGGCCTATTGCCCCGAGCGCGTGCTACCCGGCCGCATCCTGACCGAGCTGGTGCACAATGACCGTGTCGTGGGCGGCCTCACCCCCAAATGCGCGGCTCTGGCGGCGGATTTCTATTACACGTTCGTCCGCGGCGAATGCCACCAGACCTCCGCCGAAGCCGCCGAACTGGTCAAGCTCACCGAGAATGCCTACCGCGACGTCAACATCGCTTTTGCCAACGAACTTTCCCTCATCTGCGACAAGCTCAAGCTCAATGTCTGGGAAATCATCGGCTTTGCCAACCGCCACCCGCGCGTGGACATCCTCCAGCCCGGCCCTGGCGTGGGCGGCCATTGCATCAGCGTGGACCCCTGGTTCATCGTCGACACCGTGCCCGAGCAGGCTCGTCTTATCCGCACCGCGCGAGAGATCAACAACAGCAAACCGCTCTATGTGATTGACCGCATCAAGGAAGCAGCCAAAACATTCAAGAAAAAGCCCACCATCGCCGTCCTAGGCCTTGCCTTCAAACCCAATGTGGACGACCTGCGCGAAAGCCCGGCCCTCCACATTGCCGAAGCTTTGGCCGATGCGAAAATCGGTAAGATTCTCGCGGTTGAACCCTATATCGATGAGCTTCCCGCCCATCTCGCCAAAAGCGGCGCGGAACTCACCGATGCGCTTTCCGCCATCGATGCGGCCGATATCGTCGTCAGCCTGGTCAACCACCGCCAGTTCGGCCCGCTCGACCATAAGCGCATCACCGACAAGATCACCTTCGACTTCTGCGGGCTCTGGAAATGACAAGTGCCGAGGACATCTATGTCGGCGGTGGATACCTCGACAAGAACCCCCATTTAGCCGAGGGCACGGCCCCCTGGAAGGTCGGTAAGATTCGGCGGATGATGGAACGCCACAAGCTTAACCCCAAGCGTGTGATTGAGGCCGGTTGCGGCACGGGCCTGGTGCTCAGGCACCTGGCCGAAGCCATGCCCGCCATCCCCCGGCTGGACGGCTACGACATCTCTCCCCAGGCCATTGCCCGCGCCAAAGAGAGCGGCCAGCAGCTCAAACAGCTCCATTTCCATGTGGGCGACGCCACACAGGCCTCCACCGAACGGTTTGACCTCATGCTCATGATCGATGTCTTCGAGCATGTGGAGGATTATTTCGGCTTCCTGCGCAGCCACCGTCCTGTGGCAAAACAAACCATCTTCCACATCCCGCTCGACATGCACGTGCAGGGCCTGTTGCGTGACCGGCAGATCGGCTATCGCCAGTCCATCGGCCACCTGCATTATTTCTCCAAAGCCACCGCCCTGGCCACGCTGGAAGACACGGGCTACCGTGTGAAAGACTGGTTCTACACCGCCGGAAGCCTGGAGGTGGAATCCATCAAAAGTCCCAAAAGTCGCCTGCTGGAATTGCCACGCCGCATGCTATTCGCCCTCGCGCCCGATCTGGCCGTAAAGCTCTTCGGCGGCTGGTCCATGCTCGTAATAGCGGATAACGATTAACTAAACGTCGGTCAGCACCAGCGCGCCCACATTGGGGCTGCTGGGAGGGTAGGTGGCAATCAGCTGCTCAATGTCCGCCATGCGGTCGCCCTTGCGCACCAGGTAGAAGATCACCCCCGCCATCTCGGCCAGCTTGCCCATATCCACCCGAAGCCCGCGCAGGGAAGGGAAGTCCAGGATGATAAGGTCGAACGCGCGGTTGAGGTTGTTCACCATATCCACAAAACGTGGGTGGGAAAGCAGCAGCCCGTTATTAGGACCGGTCGTGCCCGGTGGGATGTACCACAGGCTGTCGACCGGGTTTTTCATGGCGTCTTTAAGGCCCGTCTCGCCCACGATGATGTTGGAAAGCCCCGGCGCGCGCTCCAGGCCGAATTTGGCCGCCAGCTCACGGTTGGCGATATCGCAGTCGATCAGCAGCACGCGCTTTTTCTTATCTGCCGCCGCACGCGAAAAATGCTCGGCAATGCTGTGCTTCGCCTGGCGCGGAATATCCCCGGTAAACAGCACCACCTTGCTCTTGGTTCCGCAGGCGATGAAAGGCAACTGCGATTGAAGCTGGCGAATATCCGCCACCGCCAGCGCGCAGGGGCGCTGCATCAGCAGCTTGCCCCAGAAGGTGCTAGGCGGGGTGGAAATGCCGCGAATGGTGCCCGCCAGCGGCAGCCAGCTATGGCTGGTCAGGTCGCGCTCCTCTTCCACCGTCAGGAACGCGCGGGAGCGCACCACCATCAGGTACAAAACGCCCACCAGCACGCCCAGCAGCAGCGAGAACAGCAGCGTGCGCAGCATGCGCGGCAGGTTGCTTTTATCCTCCAGCATCGGCTCGTTGATCAGGCGCGCATAACCCACAATGCCCGCCACTTCCGTTTTCAGCTCAACAATCTTCTCCTGGCTGAGCTGCTGAAGTTTGGTATAGATATCCACATCCCGCTGCAATTCCAGCAGCTTGCGCTCGATTTCCGGCAGCCCGTCCACCCGCTCTTCCAATGCCTGAAGCGAGGAATTCAGGAATTTCAACTGCGATGCCAGCGCGATCTGCGCCGGGTGGTTGGCGGTGAACTGTGTGTTCATCTCCTGCCGTTTTTCCTCCAGCAGCACGATGCGTGTTTCGATCTCCTTGATCTGGTCGAGCAGGTCGATCGTTTCCTTATCCAGGTTCACTGTGCCGTAGGTCGCACGGAATTCGCTGAGCTGGGTCGTCGCTTTCCCCAGGCTCTTGTTGAGGTCGTTCATCTGGTCTTTCAAAAAGTCCAGCGCGCGAATTTTACCCAGGGCGCTTCGGTTATAGGCCGTCTGCAGGTAGGTCTGCACCAGCGCTTCCATGAAGGAGCGCGCAAACACCGGGTTCTGATGCGACAATGACAGCTCAATCAGGCCGGATTTCCCCGTGCTTCCCTTGCGGGAGACATCCAGGCTCTCGATGATGTCGCGCACCATCTTCTGGCGGTTGCGTGGGTAGACGTCGTAGCTGCCCTTTTCCGGCAGGGTCGCCGTATCCACGATGATGGAAATATTGCCTCGCGCGTAGCGCAGCTGGTTGGCTTCCAGCGTTTCAGACGGGCTGTAGGGAATGATGGTGCCGCTCGGATCGCGGATTTCGATATCCTCGTCCGAGACGATCTTCACCTCAAACGGCTTGTCGATCAGGTTGGCCGGAACGGTGAATTCCGGAAAGCGCGGCTGCAGCGCAATGCGTTCCTCCCCCGTGCGCCCGCTTTTGCCCGAGAACATCTGGGAGAACATGCGGCTGAACGGGTTGGTGTGCGGCACTACCTCCACGGCCGAGCCATATTCGCTGATGGCCTGGTTGATGATGGCCCAGGACTGAATGATATTCAATTCAGCATCCACCGTGGTTTCCTCACCGGCGGTGGACACTTCCGGTTCGATACGGATCATCGACAGCACGCGGTAATGCTGTGGCATGAAGGCCAGCACAATCACGGCCAGGCAGAAAAACACCACGGCAAATCGCGCCAATGTCCAGCGATGACGGCGCAGCCAGCCCACCGCCTCGTAAAGGGACAGGTCCTCCTCGTCGCGCCGTGCAAGCGTGCGTGTAGCAAAAGGGGAGGTAGCCGAAGTCATCCCGGGTTGCATTCAGCAGCCCTCCTTGCCGCATGGCGGGTCCATGGCATGTAAGGAAAATACGGAAGCGGAGAAGGGCTTATTCATAGCGTTTCGGGTCGGTCAGGGGTGAAACGCTCATGGGGAGCAGCTGGTTGATGAAGCGTGACCACTCCGTCACCGGACGTGCGGAAACATAAATCACATCACGCGGCTCAAGCGGAAACTGCTCGGCAAGCGCCATGTAGAAGGGGTTTTCCACATTTAGTTGATACACATTCACATGGGTGGCGCTGGTTTTGATGTCGCCGCCATCGTCGCTAACCACCGCCCCGCGCAGCACATATACCTTGCCTTTGTCTGCCGTCACCTCGTTCAGGCCCCTGGAAAGCGTAATCGCCTCCACCAGGCTCATGGTCTCCTGCTTCATGCGGAGCATGGAAGGCACCATCACCTCGCCGATCACGAACACCCGGTCATCCTTATTATAAGGAACATGAATCAGGTCGTTGGGTTGAAGCGCCAGGTTAAAACGCGCATCCCCGCGGTTCAGCAGCGCATCCAGGTCCAGCGGAACGACGGTTCCATCTGCATGTTGAAGCGTCGCCAGACGCGGCGCCGCCGTTTCCTTCAGCCCTTCGGCCCGTTGCAGGGCCTTGAGCACGGTGGAAGACTCGATGCTGAGATACTGAATGCCCGGCTTGCCCACCTCTCCCGTGATGTTGACGATGGCGCTCTGGTATTTCAGTCCGCTCACCTCAACCCGGGGCTTTACGAAATATTTGGACAATTCCTTGATGACGGCCTTCTGCGCCTCCACCATATTCATGCCCGCCACCTTCACATAGCCCGCATAGGGCAGATAGATGGTGCCGTCCTCATGCACCAGCCATCCCTGGCCCTCGGGAAGGTTGTAAAGCTGCAGGTCGCTTTCGCGCAGGCTTTCCATGCCCCATACGCGAATGTTAAGGATGTCGCCCACGCCGATTTTATAGGAATAGGGTTTGAGGTTAGCGGCCTCCTTTGGCGCGGGAACTTTATCGGCATAACGCAGCGCATGCTCGGTTTTCAGGGTGCTGACCAGCTCGGGCGTAACCTGCTGAACCTGAAAATTATCCCCCACGGGCCCGCCAGACGAGCAACCCGCCATCCATAAAAATACCGCAGCTGCCGCTGGAGCTCTTAGGATACTCCAAGGTTTTCCCATCTTCACGTCATTCTCCGGACCAACTCCCTAGATTGTACCATAATCTATCATGGACTTGTGTACAATCATCAAGTTACCCACTAGATATAGTTTATTGACCTTATCAGCCAGGTTTAGCCGCACGTGAAATATTTTGTCTGGCTTGCATTTATGGGATTGATCGCCGCGTCGGTCGTCAACGACAGCGCCGCCTTCGAATCCTTCGTCATCCCCAAGGCCTATCTGGACGAGGCGCTGTGGAGCCTGCTTGCGCTTATCGCGCTGATGACGGGGCTGATGGCGGGCAAGCGCCCGCGTCTGCCCACGCTTCCCTGGCTGTTTGCCATGTTTGCCTACAGCATTTTCATGGCCTCCGGCTCAGGCCTTACGGTCCCGACGCTGGCCATTTCGCTTTTCTTGCTGGTCAAGCCCATGCTGGTGGCGGTTTCCACCGAATGGCTGCCGCCGGGGCGAAACAGGGCCGAGCAGGCGGAGCGCGCCGTCTATGCGGCGCTGGTGGCGCTCTGCGTGGGCATGTTCGTTACGGTCTTCGCACTGGATATCGTCATGCCGGAAAACCCCATCCCTGGCACCATTCTTGCCGCCCGTCTGGGGTTTGTCCCCGCGCGCGGCCTTTTCCCTCACCCGTTTTACGTGGGTATCATCGGGCTGTTCCTCAGCGTCTATTTCCTTTCCCGCCACCAGCTGCTGCGCCAGCGGCAGGACCTGGTTCTGGCCGTCATGGCCGTTATCCTGGTCATCCTTTCCTCCCGCATCCGCATGATGATGTTTGTGCCGGTGGCGGTGTTCTTTTTGGTCATGACCATCACCTACCTGGAGGGCCGGTGGAAAAGAGCCTCAGGCTATCTGGTGTTCGGCGGCATGCTGGTGGCGGTGCTGCTGGTGGCCACCCTCGGCTTCTTCAGCAGGGAAGTCAGTCTTTACACCGATCCAGCGGAAGCCGTGCGCACCAAGATGTTCTTTGTGGCGCTGCAGATCAACTGGGACAGTTTTGGCTTCGGCCTCGGCCCGGGCAATTTCGGCAGCGTGGGCAGCACGAGGGAATATTCCAGCGCCTATTATCTCTATGATCTTGCCTCCATGTGGGGCGCCTTCGGCGAAAACGTCAACCACCTGACCGACCAGTGGTGGAGCTGGTATCTGGGGGAGGTGGGTATCTATGGCACGTTGATTTTCGTCGGCTTCATTCTGTTTTACATGTGGCGCATGCTCCGCATGGTGGTGCCGCTTTATGCCCGCTATCCAAGCCTTTCCGCGCTGGCCCTCTGCACCAGCTGCATGTGCCTGTATGGCCTTCTGGTTGGCGCGGTGGAAACCTTCTTCCACGGTGCGCCGGCCGGTTATCTTGTCTTCATCGGCGGCTCGCTGTGCATGATGGCCTATCGCAGCCTGCCGGCCATGGAGGCCGATGAAACCGCCGCCCGGATAACCGGCCAGCCATCGCCCGCGCATGGCTAGGCTGCGCCTTCTCACCCTCGGCACGGCCCGGGGCAGCCGCGGCGGGGTGGCCATCATTGCGGGCATCATTGCCAACCATCTGCCGGATGAAACTTGGCAGGTCTCGCACATCGCCACCCATCGCGATGGCCCTGCGCTTGCCAAACTGAAAACCTACGCCTGCGGCTGGCTGCAGTTCCTGACACAGCTTCCATCGGCCGATGCCGTGCTGCTGCATCTCTCCGCCCATGGCAGCTGCTACCGCAAGCTGCCCATGCTCACCCTGCTCCGCCTGCTCGGCAAGCCCTACAGCGTCTATGCCCATAGCGGCTATTTCGAGAATTTTTACAAACAATCTCCCTCGCCCCTGAAGGCCTGGATACGCTGGACCCTTCGCGGCGCGCAAAACATTCTCACCGTCTCCGGGCATTGGCAGCAATTTTACGCCCGCCTCACCGGCCTGCCATCCCGTGTCAGCATCCTGCGCCATCCGGTATCAATACCTCAAGATGCCCCCGAGCCGGACGAGCCCATCACCATGCTCTACCTTGGCCGCCTGGACGACAAGAAAGGCGCCTACCGGGCCATTCGCGCCGCCGCCAAACTGGCGCGTAAACCCAATCTACCTTTCTTCCGCATCGTCATGGGGGGCGATGGCGAGGTGGAGCAGGCTCGCCAGCTAGCCCTTCAGGAAGGCCTGGCCGACCGCGCCGTTTTTCCCGGCTGGCTGGATGAAGCCGCCCGCAACACCTGGCTGAGCGATGCGCATATCTACCTCCTGCCCACGGCCTTTGAGGCGGGTCTCCCTCTCTCTGTGCTGGAAGCCATGGCCCATGGCCTTGCCGTGGTGACATCCCCGGTCACGGGCATTCCCGAAGTCATCCGCCATGGCGAAAACGGCTTGCTGGTGGAGGTGGGAGATGAACCCGGCCTCACAACACAGCTGGAAGCGCTGCTGAAAGACGTAAAACTGCGCCAGAAACTCGGCCGCGCCGCCCGCGCCACCGCCGCGGAATTCGCGTTGCCCCATTACCTGCAAACACTCAGAACGTTGCTTCTGCCCACAGTGCGAGGGTGAGCAGGGCGAATAGCTGACGGCTGCGGTCGGGCCGTTCCGCCTGGTGTTCAAGCCACATTTTTTCTACCGCCTCGCGTGAGACCAGTTGCAGATAACCTGCCTGCGGGTTCAGCAACACGGTTTCCAGCCATTCTTTCCATATCCCGCGCGACCATGCGCCGAACGGCACCTGAAAGCCGATTTTTTTGCGCTGGGTGATTTCTTTGGGCAGGTAATGACCCGCCATATGCCGGTGCAGGATCTTGCCCTTACCCTTTGCAAGCCTGTAGCCAATCGGCAGCGACTCGATGAAGCGCACCAGCTCGATATCCAGCATCGGCACCCGTGCCTCCAAGGATGCCGCCATGGTGATCTTGTCGCCGTAAAGCAGCAGGTCGTCGGCCAGGTTCATGCGCGTGTCGATGCGCATCATCGCCTCGGCGGAATCGCATGGCTCGGTTGAAAGCCAGCCCAGCCAGTGACGGATGCGGGCAATGGCCTCCGGCGCATCCGCGCGCCCGGTCAGGGCCGCGCATTCCGCCGGGGTGAACAGCGCATAAGCCGCCGCGAAAGCATCCGGCAGCGCGGAATGCTTGAGGCTCATCATGCCGCGCCGCACCGCCTCCGGCATGCGCGGGTGCAGCCAGGTCAGCTTGCGCGCCATGGCTGCGCCCATGCGTGCCGCGGTGGAATCCCGCCAGCCTTCCAGTTGATAACGGCGGTATCCGCCCCAGGGCTCGTCGCTGCCTTGCCCGGTCAGCACCACTGTGGCCTGCTCGCGCGCCTTGCGTGCCAGAAACCACATGGGCATGATGGAGGTGGTGCCGAGCGGTTCTTCCACCGAGGCCACCATCTCCGGCAATGCCTGTTGCAGCATCTCGGGCGTGACGATCACCGCCTCGTTGGGAATGCCCAGCACCTTGGCCGTATGCGCCGCCGCTTCCAGCTCGCATTCCGGGTGCTCCGGCCCAAAGCCCACGGAGAAACTCGCGATATTCGGATGATCCCGCGCCGCCATCGCCGC
>WGMV01000036.1 GCA_016124905.1 bacterium | reverse complement strand
TTACGCGCCAATAAGGCGCGGGACGCGGTCGCGTCCAGTCGCTTTGCTCCGGTTCTTGCTGGCTCGCGCCGCTCGCTATTACGCGCCAATAAGGCGCGGGACGCGGTCGCGTCCAGTCGCTTTGCTCCGGTTCTTGCTGGCTCGCGCTGCTCGCTATTACGCGCTAATAAGGCGCGGGACGCGGTCGCGTCCAGTCGCTTTGCTCCGGTTCTTGCTGGCTCGCGCTGTTCGTTATTACGCGCCAATAAGGCGCGGGACGCGGTTGCGTCCAGTCGCTTTGCTCCGGTTTGGTTATTCCGTCGGCAGGGTCATGAAAGCGTCGGGCGCAGGTGCGGTGCTGGTGGCGACGTCGATATGCTCCACCCGTGCTGCAGGCGGGCCGTCCTGGCAGGCGGCCAGCAGGTCATCCAGTTGTTTTTCCTCGCCGCTGATCACGGCTTCCACCGTGCCTTCGCGCCGGTTGCGCACCCAGCCGGTGATGCCGAGCTGGCGGGCGGTAGCGGCCATCCATGCGCGGTAGCCGACGCCCTGGACGCGGCCGGTGATGATGAGGTGGAGGGTTTTGGGCTTAGGTTCCGACATGTTCCAACCGTGCTGCATTTCCGTTTTTACGGAATAACAAAGAATGTGGGAGGCTAGACGGAGGAAAATCTAAAACCCATAAGGTTTTACATGTTATTGCGTGTGCCGCCGGGCAGGCGCACGGTCAGGCCGTCCAGTTCCTCACTCATGATGATCTGGCAGCCCAGGCGGGAAGTGGATTCCAGCCCGAAGGCGAGGTCCAGCATGTCTTCCTCGGCATCCTCGGCGGTGGCAAGCTTGCCGTACCAGGCTGGATCGACAATCACGTGGCAGGTGGAGCAGGCGAGCGAGCCTTCGCAGGCGCCTTCCAGATCAATGCCGTGCTTGTGCGCCACTTCGAGCACGGAAAGGCCCAGCGGGGCATCCACGGTTTTCTTGTCGCTTCCGTCATAGCTGACGAAGGTCATCTGGGGCATTGGTTTTCTCTCTAAGAGGCGATTTCGACGGCTTCTAACACAGAGTCGGCGATGTTATCAACCTCTTCCGCCGTGGTAAAGCGGCCAATGCCGATGCGGATGGAGGCGCGCGCCAGTTCAGGCTGCACACCGATGGCCTGCAATACGTAGGATGGTTCCAGCGAGCCGCTCGCACAGGCCGAGCCGCTGCTGACCGCCACGTTACGGATGGCGGCGATCAGCTTATCCCCATCCACACCGGCGATGTTGATGTTGAGATTGCCGGGCCAGCGATGCGTGCGATCACCATTGAGGGTGATGGCGCCGTTGCCGCTTTGCAGCCGTGCAAGCAAATGGTTGAAGAAGCCCTGAAGCCGCGTTCTTTCCGCGTCCATCTCCTGCCCCGCGATGCGGGCGGCTTCCCCCAGGCCGACGGCAAGCGCCAGCGGCACGGTGCCGGAGCGCACGCCGCGTTCCTGCCCGCCGCCGTGAAGCAGCGGCTCAATGGCCACGCGCGGGCGGCGGCGCAGGTACAGCGCGCCGATGCCCTGAGGGCCGTAGGCCTTATGGCCGGAAATGCTCATGGCCGCCAGACCAAGCTTTTTGATATTGAGCGGTATCTTGCCGAATGCCTGCGCGGCATCGCTGTGAAAGAGCACGCCTTGTTCCGCGCATAATTTGCCGATGGCTTCCAGCGGCTGAATGGTGCCGATCTCGTTATTGACGGCCATGATGGAGACCAGCAGCGTGTCCGGCTGGATGGCCTGTTGCAGGGTTTCCAGCCTCACCAGGCCGTTTGCCTCCACCGGCAGGATGGTGAGGCGAAAGCCGTCGCGCTCCAGCGAACGAAAGGCATCCAGCACGCATTTATGTTCGGTGGCCTGGGTGATGAGGTGGTGTTTGCCGCTGTGCCGGTGGGCCTGGGCGATGCCTTTGATGGCCAGATTATTGGCTTCCGTCGCGCCTGACGTGAAGATGATTTCCTTTGCCTCGGCGTCGATGCGTTCGGCTATTTGGCTGCGGGCCTGCTCCACGGCGGTTTCCGCCGCCCAGCCATAGGCATGGGCCGTGGCGTGCGGGTTGCCGAAATGGCTGCCGTAAAAGGGCAGCATGGCTTCCAGCACGCGGGGATCAAGCGGGGTGGTGGCCTGATAATCCGCGTAAATGGGAAAGTTCGGTCTCATCGCAATTTGAGGGTATCCGGCCCTTTGCCTTTGTTGATGGGCGCATAGGTCAGCACGCAGCGGTTATTGACGCAGGCCATCAACGGCGCGCCACGGTTGACGCATTGGCACATGGGCTGGGACGGTTTCAGCGGCTCCTTGCAGCGCTTGGCTTTCTCCGCCAGGTAAGCCGCCTTGGCGCTGGTGGCGATGGCTTCGTCATCGCAACAGCTGCTGCAGCTGGTATCGACATAGTCGCAATCCAGCGGTGAGTGGCAGCGTTGCTGGGCCGAGGTCACTTTTCCCTGCTTATCCGCCGCCATGGCTGGAAAGGACACAAGGCAGGCAAGCAAGAACAGGCTGATGAGATGTTTCATCCCGGGCTCCTAATGAACGGGCGGTGAGGTCTTATAACTCAGTTTACACCGGTGATTGACGCAGGTAAACACAGGCGTGCCGAGTGCCACGCATTCGCACACGCCGCCTTGATAACCGGCACAATGTTTACGGTGCAGAAGCTCATAATCCTGTGCGGATGCCTTGGCGATGGCGCGGTATTCGCAGCAGCCGCTGCAGCTGGTGTCGGCATAGTCGCAATCGCTGTCCTGGTTGCATTGCTGCATGCCATGCGGCACGGAAAGCGGGCTGCGGTCATGCGCGGCCATGCTGATGCCAAGCGCCAGCATCAATACGCCCAGTGCAATCATGACGAAATAGCGCATGTGGCCTCCTAACGAACGGGAAGATTCTTGTAGCTCAATTTACAGCGATGGTTCTCGCAGGTAAATACGGGTTCGCCCGGGGGGCGGCATTCGCATACCGGGCCGTTATTATTCGCGCATTGCCTGGTGCGTAGCTGATAGTAAGCCGATTGATGAATGCGGGCAATGGGCTGGTATTGGCAGCAATCGCCGCAATCCGTATCGGCGCGGTCGCAATCGCTATCCTGGCTGCATTGCTGGAACGCTTCCGGCACGGGCAGGTCCACATCCGCATGGGCCGGGAAGGCGATGAGCATCAGGAGCACCATCATCACGTATTTCATGCAGCGCCTTTCATGTTTGCGGATTGCTTGTGCTGTTTCAGCCAGCATTCGGCGGCTTTGGCGAAATCCGCCTCCGTGCTGCCCCAGCCGCCGCTGATGCGGATGGCGCTGTCGGCTTCGTCCTTGCTGATGCCCATGGCTTCCAGCACATGGGAATTACCTACCTTGCCCGAGGTGCAGGCCGAGCCGCTGCTGACGGCGATGCCCGCCAGATCGAAGGCCATGAGCTGCGTGTGGCTGGCCACGAAGCCGTCTTTCCCCCTGGGCATGGAAAGGTTGCTGGTGGTGGGCAGGCGCGGGGCGTTTTTGCCGAAGATGGCAGCGCCCGGCGCGACGGCAAGAATGGCGGCTTCCATCGCATCGCGCCAGATGGCCAGCTTCTCCATGAAGGCAAGATCGATGCATTCCACGGCTTTAGCAAAGCCGACGATGGCGGGGAGGTTCTCGGTGCCCGCGCGGCGGTTCTTTTCCTGCCCGCCGCCGAAGATGAAAGGTTCGATGCCGAAGCAGCTGCCCTGAACCAGCGCCGCCGCGCCCACGGGGCCGCCCATCTTGTGTGCGGAAAGGGTGACGAGATCGGCCCCCAGTTCGCCGATATTGAGCGGTACCCGGCCAAGCGCCTGGGCGGCATCCACATGCATGATGGCATGGTGTTTGCGGGCGATGGCGATGACGGCTTCGAGCGGCTGGATAACGCCCGTTTCGTTGTTGGCGAACATCACGGAAACCAGCGGCTTGGCGGAAGGGTTTTCTGTCAGCAGCGCATCCAGCGCATCCGGCCTGACCAGGCCATTCGCATCCACCGGGATGAGGTGGTGCGGCAGTCCGGATTCCTTTGCCGGGGTGAGGATGGAGGCATGCTCGATGGCGCTGACGAAAAGGGCGGTGGGTTTGGCGGCGTGCAGGGCATGGTTGTTGGCTTCCGACCCGCTGGCGGTGAAGATGAGATTGGCCGGGTCCGCTCCGATGGCGCTGGCGATGCTTTCCCGCGCGCGTTCCACCGCCATGCGGGCTTTACGGCCCGCAGCGTGGATGGAGGAAGGGTTATGCGGCCCGGCCAGCCAGGGCTGCATGGCGTCGATCACTTCCGGGCGCAGTGGCGCGGTGGCGTTGTAATCCAGATACAGCATGTCACTTCTTCTTGCGGCCGGTTTCCCAGCTTTCGGCCATGTCTTCAAGGTCCTCGGTGGTGGGTTCAAGGTTGCGCACCTGCTCTTTCAGGGATTCAACCTCGTGCATCAGGGCTTCGAGCTTGGCCATCATCGGGTCTTCCACCTTGCCGGAGACGGCATAGGCCTGGAATTCGTGGCTCTCTTCCTTTTCCGTGAGCGCACCGGGCGGGCGGGAACGCCGACGACCGTGCTGCAGGGTTCCACGTTGCTGACCACCACGGCGTTGGAACCCACGCGCACATAATCCCCCACCTCGATAGGGCCGAGCAATTGCGCGCCGGAGCCGATGATGACACCATCGCCCACCTGCGGGTGGCGGATGGAGCCTTTCTGGGAGGAAATGGGAGAAACCCCGCCCAGGGTCACGCCATGGTAAATGGAGACATCGTCGCCGATACTGGCGGTTTCGCCAATGACGACGCCCATGCCGTGATCGATGAAAAAACGCTGGCCGATGCGGGCGGCGGGGTGGATCTCCACCCCGGTCATGAAGCGGGCGAACTGGGACATGACGCGCGCCAGCAGCTTCAGCCCCATGCGGTGCAGCCGGTGGGCCACGCGGTACCACATGACGGCATGCAGGCCGGGTGCGCATAGCAGGACCTCAAGCCGGGAATGGGCGGCCGGGTCGCGCGCCATGTAGGTGTCGATGTCCTGTTTCAGCCTTTTGAGCATAGCTATTCTAAACCTTGCAATTCTATAGGGTTTCGGGTAGAAGCCCCATCTCTGAAAATTTCAGCCAACAAGCGGTTTACTATCCCAAACCGGCCCTCCATGCAGCAATAATCATGTGGGGCTTTATCGTGGAGGTTCCATGCCTGAGGTTATCTTTGCCGGCCCTGAAGGACGCATCGAAGGGCGCTATCAGCCGGCAGAAAAAAAGAACGCTCCGATTGCCGTGGTGCTGCATCCGCACCCGCTTTATGGCGGCACCATGAACAACAAGGTGACCTATTCCATTTACAGCACCTTCGCCAAGCAGGGCTTTGCGGTGCTGCGCTTCAATTTTCGCGGCGTGGGCCGCAGCCAGGGCAAGTTTGACGACGGCAATGGCGAGCTGACCGATGCCGCCACCGCGCTGGACTGGCTGCAGGCCATGAACCCGGATGCCTCCACCTGCTGGGTGGGCGGTTTCTCCTTTGGTTCGTGGATCGCCATGCAGCTGCTGATGCGCCGGCCGGAGCTGGAAGGGTTCCTGTGCGTGTCCCCTCCTGCCAATATGTATGATTTCTCGTTCCTTTCGCCGTGCCCGTCATCCGGCCTGATCATTCAGGGCGATAAGGATGATGTGGTGAATGAGGAGGCCGTGTCCCGCATGGCGGGCAAGCTGGCCAGCCAGCGTGGCGGCAAAATCGATTACCGCGTGGTGCACGGGGCGGACCATTATTACCGCAACCACATGGACGAGCTTTCCACCAACATGGATCAGTATGTGGCCACGCGGATGGAGGATTTCATCCTCAACCGCCGTGCCCGGCCCGATAGAAAGCGCCGCCAGTTGCCGCGCGGCTAACGCCGGTGGTGTTGGGGAAGGTGATGGGCAGGCCTTGTTGCGAGCGTGCGGCGAGGTAGGCAAAGGCATAGGCCTCCAGCGCATCGCCATCCAGCCCGAGTTCATCCACCGTTTTTACTGATTGTAGCTGGCCTTTCAGCCGCTCCAGGATGGCGCGGTTAAGCCTGCCGCCGCCGCACAGCAGCCATTGGCGCGGGGAGGGACTGAAATATTCCGCATGGCGCGCGATGGCATCCGCCGTGAAGGCGGCCAATGTGGCCGCGCCGTCTTCCACGGAAAGATGGGCGACCGGGGATAGGTCGAAATCCGCCGTATCGAAGCTTTTGGGCGGCGGGGCGCTGACGCCCGGGTGCAGCATGAGGGTGGCGAGGGCCATCTCGTCCACCGTGCCTTTCATGGCCAGGTCACCGCCTGCGTCGTAGGCGAGGCCGCTTTTTTCCTCCACCCAGCGGTCGATGAGGCGGTTGCCGGGGCCGGTATCGAAACCCCAGAGCTTTTCGGGGCTTTGACCGTCGCCCACATAGGTGATGTTGGCGATGCCGCCGATATTAACCAGCACGGCGGGGCATTCCAGCTGGCTGGCCACGGCGAGGTGGAAGACGGGCACCAGGGGCGCGCCCTGGCCGCCGAGGGCCACGTCGTTGCGACGGAAGTCGTTGACCACGTTGATGCCGGTGAGGTTGGAAAGCAAGGCGCCGTTACCAATTTGCCAGGTGATGCCCTGCTGCGGCTTGTGGGCGATGGTCTGGCCGTGAAAGCCGATGGCGGTGACGTCTTCCGGTTTCATGTTCGCCTGGGCCAGCAGCTGTTTGACAGCTTCGGCATGGAAGCGCGTCAGGCGATCTTCCACTTCCGGTACCAGCGCGAAATCCTGCATGCTCTGGGCCAGGCGGGTGCGGAATTGCGGCGGGTAAGGCAGGGTCATGGCCGGGCCGTAGGACTGAATGGAGCGCCCATCGGTTTTGAGCAGGGCGGCATCGACGCCGTCCATGGAGGTTCCGCTCATCAAGCCGAGGTACCAACATGGGGAGTGCTGGGCAGGCTGCGAGGTTGTCATGACGCTGTTTTTCTCATAAGAGTGCAGGTGAATTTCAATGGAAAATGCCATGACTACTGCTCAATACCAAGCAAAATCCGGATTTATCCGGGAAGCCGTTCAACGCGGTTTTTTGCATCAGTGTACCGACCTGAAAGGGCTGGATGCGCTGCTGCACGAGGCGGAGCAGAAGAAACAGCCGGTGGCGGCCTATATCGGGTTTGACTGCACGGCGCCTTCTCTGCATGTGGGCAGCCTGATGCAGATCATGCTGCTGCGCCTGTGGCAGAAGCACGGCCACAAGCCCGTGGTGCTGATGGGCGGCGGCACGACGAAAGTGGGCGACCCCTCCGGCAAGGATGAAAGCCGCAAGCTGCTGGACGATGCGGGCATTGCCGCCAACATGGCGGGCATCAAGAAGGTATTTAGCCAGTTTTTGAGTTTTGGTGATGGCGCCAGCGATGCGGTGATGGTGAATAATGCCGACTGGCTGGATAAGCTGAATTACATCGAATTTTTGCGCGATTATGGGCGGCATTTTTCCGTCAACCGCATGCTGAGCATGGATAGCGTGAAGCTGCGGATCGAGCGTGAGCAGCATCTGAGCTTTCTTGAGTTCAATTACATGATTCTGCAGGCGTATGATTTTGTGGAGCTGAACAAGCGTTTCAGTTGCCGGGTGCAGTTTGGCGGGTCGGACCAGTGGGGGAATATCATCAATGGGGTTGAGCTTCAGCGTAAGCTACCGAGCGATACTCCTAGTAATCCGACTTTGTTTAGAGAGCCACTCTTTGGCTTCACCACCCCGCTGCTAACCACCTCCAGCGGTGCGAAAATGGGCAAGACGGCCGCCGGTGCCGTGTGGATGAATGCCGATATGCTCTCGCCATACGATTACTGGCAGTACTGGCGCAATGCGGAGGATGCCGATGTGGGGCGCTTCCTGCGTTATTTCACAGATATGGGTGAGCAGGAGATTGCGGTGTTGGAGCGCGCTGATGGTGCGGCTATCAACGAGGCGAAGAAGCAGCTTGCCACGGCGGTGACGGCGCTTTGTCACGGCAGGGATGCCGCTGAGAAGGCGCAGGCCACGGCGGCGGAGCTGTTCGAGAAAGGCGGCGCGAGCGCCGACATGCCGACCAAGACCATCAGCCGCGATGAGTTGCTGGCGCAGCCGACCGTGGCGCATCTGCTGGCGGCGCTGGAAGTGGCGGCCAGCGTGGGTGAGGCACGTCGTGATATCGAAAAGAACAAGTGCATCAAGTTCAATGACGAGCTGGTGGATAACCCGCAGACGACGACGAGCGATATTCTGAGCCGTTATATGCAGACGGGTGAGGTGAAGCTTTCCAAGGGCAAAAAGCAGCACTGGCTGGTGAAGCTGGCGGCTTAAGTTCTCCCCCCTCCGTCGTCATTCCAGCGAAAGCTGGAATCCATGGATGTATCACTCCTTCTGTTCGCGCGCATTGCACGGTAGGCTGGATTCCAGCTTTCGCTGGAATGACGGTGTGGCTGGAATGAGGAGGTGATTTAGTCGAACAGGCTTGAAACCGAGCGCTCTTCGCTGATGCGTTTGATGGCTTCGCCCAGCAGGGGGGCCATGGAGACGACGCGGATGTTGCGGGCGTTCTTCACTTCTTCCGTCGGCTGGATGCTGTCGGTGATGACCAGCTCTTTCAGGGCGGAGTTGCCCACGCGGGCCACCGCGCCGCCGGAAAGCACGCCATGGGTGATGTAGGCGGTGACGGATTCCGCGCCCTTGTCCATGATGGCCTGGGCGGCGTTGCAGAGCGTGCCGGCGGAATCCACAATGTCATCCACCAGGATGCAGTGACGGCCGGTGACTTCCCCGATGATGTTCATGACCTCGGACACGCCAGCGCGTTCGCGGCGTTTGTCCACGATGGCGAGGTCGGCCTCCAGGCGTTTGGCCAGCGCGCGGGCGCGCACTACGCCGCCCACGTCGGGGGAGACGATGACCGGGCTTTTTTCCTTATAGTTTTTGGCAATGTCCGCCGCCAGCACGGGCGCGGAGTAAAGGTGATCCACCGGGATGTTGAAGAAGCCCTGGATCTGGCCTGCATGCAGGTCCAGCGCCAGCACGCGGTTGGCGCCGGCGGTGGCGATGAGATCGGCCACCAGCTTGGCGGAGCTGGGCGTGCGCGGGCCGGGTTTACGGTCCTGCCTGGCATAGCCGAAATAGGGAATCACCGCCGTGATGCGACGCGCGGAGGCGCGCTTGAGCGCATCCATGCAGATCAGCATTTCCATGAGGTTGTCATTGGCGGGGTAATTGGTGGATTGCAGCAGGAACACGTCTTCACCACGCACATTCTCCAGCACTTCGACGAACACTTCCATGTCCGCGAAGCGGCGAACATTGGCCTTGGTGAGTTCCATGCCCAGATTTTTGGCGACGGCTTCCGCCAGGGGATGATTGCTGTTGCCGGAGAGGAGTTTCATGCGCGCTGCCCTTTGAACGTTGCGCCCTGTAACATTACGGACCGCAAAAGTAAAGATTTGCCCGGCGCCTTAGCCATGATTGACCGGATGTGTCGGCAGCCTGCGATGGTTAAAGCGATCCGCCAGGTTGCGGATGACCACGTAAAAGACCGGGGTGAGCACCAGGCCGAAGAAGGTCACGCCCAGCATGCCGAAGAACACGGCCGTGCCCATGGCCTGACGCATCTCCGAGCCGGGGCCGGTGGCAATCGCCAGCGGCACCACGCCGAGCACGAAGGCAAATGACGTCATGACGATGGGGCGAAGGCGCAAATGGCAAGCCTCGATCACGGCCTCGATGCGGTCGCGCCCATGTTCTTCCAGCTGCTTGGCGAATTCCACGATCAGGATGGCGTTTTTCGCCGCCAGACCGACAAGCACGACCAGGCCGATCTGCGTCAGGATGTTATTGTCCATCCCCCTGAACCAGACGCCGAACATGGCGCACATCACCGACATGGGGACGATCAGGATGATGGCCAGCGGCAGGCTCCAGCTTTCATATTGCGCGGAAAGCACGAGGAAGACGAAGAGCACGGAAAGCGCGAAAATCCAGACGGCCTTGTTGCCGGTCAGCTTTTGCTGGAGCGCAAGTTCGGTCCATTCAAAACCGGCACCGTTGGGCAGGGTTTTGGCGGCGATTTCTTCCATCGCCGTCAGCGCATCGCCCGAGCTGATGCCCGGCGCGGCGTTACCGTTGACCGGAATGGTCGGGAACATGTTGTAACGCTGAACCAGATCCGGCCCGGTGATGCTACGCACATTCACCAGCGTGCCGAGCGGCACCAGCTCGCCCTTGGTGTTACGCGTTTTCAGGCGACCGATATCCTCCGGCTGGACACGGAAATTCTGGTCTGCCTGCGCAGTTACCTGATAGACGCGGCCGAAGATATTGAAGTCGTTCACGTAAGAGGAGCCGAGATAGACCTGAAGCGTCTCAAAGATGTTGCCAATGGGCACGTCCAGCATCTGCGCCTTGGTGCGGTCGATATCCAGATAGACCTGCGGCGTGCTGGAGCTGAAGGTGGTGTAGACGGCCGCCGTGCGGGGGTCCTGGTGGGCGGCGCCGATGACGGCGTTGGTGGCTTCCTGCAGGCGGGCGAGGCCGATGCCGGCCTGATCCTGCACCTGCATCTTGAAGCCGCCCGCCGTGCCAAGACCACGCACCGGCGGCGGGGGCACCACGATGATGAAGGCGTCCTTGATGCCCATCAGGCGGCCCTGCAAGGCGCCGATGACCGACATGGCGTTCTGGTGGTTCTTGACGCGATCCTCAAAGGAGGAAAGCTTGGCGAAGATGGCGGCGGCGTTGGAGGCATTGGTGAAGGTGGCGCCGCTGAAGCCCGCGAAGGCAACCGCATGGTCGACACCGGGGGTTTCGTTGATGATCTTGGAGGCTTCCTTAACAACCGCATCGGTGCGTGAGAGGGACGCGCCGTCCGGCAACTGCAGCACCACAATGGCATAGCCCTGATCAAGCATGGGGATGAAGCCGGTGGGTACGTGGTTGGTGATCCAGCCGGTGACGAGCAAAAGCCCGGCATAGACGGCCAGCACCATGCCCGTGCGCCGGGTGACGGTGGCCACCAGGCCGGAATAGGCATGGCTTGCCTTGTCGAAACGTTCGTTGAACTTGCCTGCGAAACGCGCCAGAAGCAGTTTGATGGGGTTGGAGGTTGGGGCATGGGCCTCACCGCTTTTGGGCTTCAGCAGCATGGCGCCCAGCGCGGGGCTGAGGGTGATGGAGTTGAAAGCCGAAATCAGCGTGGCCACGGCGATGGTGAGGGCGAACTGCTTGTAGAACTGGCCCGAGACGCCCGGCACGAAGGCCGTGGGAATGAACACGGCGGAAAGCACCAGCGCAATGGCGATAACGGCCTTGCCCACTTCGTCCATGGTGCGGTGGGCGGCTTCACGCGGAGACATGCCGTCATGAATGTGGCGTTCGATATTCTCCACCACCACGATGGCGTCATCCACCACGATACCGATGGCCAAAACGAGGCCGAAAAGCGTGAGCATGTTGAGCGAAAACCCGAAGGCGGCCATGACCGCGAAGGTACCGATGAGCGAAACGGGAATGGCCAGAATGGGAATGATGGAGGTGCGCCATGACTGAAGGAACACCAGCACCACGATCACCACCAGGATGGCGGCTTCGAAAATGGTGTGCACCACGGCCTTGATGGATTCGGAGATGAACTCGGTCGGGTTGTAAACGATGGTGTATTCCAGGCCTTTGGGGAAATCCTTCTTCATGCCTTCCATGGCCTTGATGACGCTGTCGGCAGTGGCCAGGGCGTTGGAGCCGGGGCGCTGGAAGATGGCGATGGCAACGGCGGGCTTGTTGTCCAGGTAGCTGTTGGTACCGTACTCCTTGGCGCCGAGTTCGACCCGGGCGACATCTTTCAGACGCGTAATCTGGCCGTCCTCACCGGTTTTGATGATGACGTTTTCGAACTGTTCGGTATTCTCAAAGCGGCCCTGGGTGGAGACCACAAACTGAAAGGCGTTTTTGCCCATGCTGGGCGGCTGGCCGAGCGTGCCGCTGGATACCTGGCTGTTCTGTTCCCGCAGGGAGCCCACCACATCGCCGGGGCTGAGGCCGTAGGTGGCGAGTTTGTCGGGGTCCAGCCAGACGCGGAGCGAATATTCCCGTGCGCCGAAGAGCATGATGTTGCCGATGCCGTCCAGACGCGCCAGGCGGTCCTTCACGCGCAGCAGGGCGTAGTTGGAGATGTAGAGCTGATCCAGGCTTTCATCCGGTGAGCGCAAGTGCACCACCATCATCAGGTCGGGCGAGCTTTTTTGCGTTACCACGCCGAGGCGGCGCACTTCCTCCGGCAGGCGGGGAAGGGCGGTGTTGACGCGGTTCTGCACCAGTACCTGCGCCTTGTCGAGATCGGTGCCGAGCTTGAAGGTGATGGTCAGCCCCATGGTGCCATCGCTGGTGGATTGCGAGGACATGTAGAGCATGTCTTCCACACCGTTGATCTCCTGTTCCAGCGGGGTGGCCACGGTGGCGGCGATGGTTTGCGAGTTGGCGCCGGGATAGACGGCGCGCACCACGATGGTGGGGGGCACCACCTCCGGATATTGCGCAACCGGCAGCAGGAAATAGGCAATCAGGCCCACCACCGTGATGACGATGGAAATCACGGAGGCGAAAATCGGGCGGTCGATGAAGAAGTGGCCTAGTTTCACTGGGATTTGCCTTCGGCTTTGGTGTCGGCTTTCGTGGTGGGGGCATCGGCTGCCGGGGGCATGGTGATGTCCTCTGCCTGATCAGCGGGCGCTGTTGCCGGGGCCTGCGCGGAGACCGGAGGGGCGACGTTCAAAACAGGCGCCTTTTGAGGTTCCGGCTGGGTTGCCGGTGCGGCTTCACCTGCGGGAGCCGAAGCAGGAGCATCGGCATTTTCCGAATGGGCGGCTTCGGCCGGCGGTGCGGTTTCATCCCCGGCAGGGGCTTCCGGCTGTTGCGCCACGGGGGTGGAATCCGCCGGTGCCTGTGTGGAATCCGTCGAGGCGGTGATGGTGCCGTTTTCCGGCGTTACCGGCGCGCCTTCATGGGCGCGTTGCATGCCGCGGATGATGATGCGCTCGTTGCCGGTCAGGCCCTCCTTGATGACGCGAAGGCCGTCGGACATGGGGCCAAGCACCACGTTGACGGGCTTGACCATGTTCTTTTCATCCACCACGAAGACATATTTGCGCGACTGGTCGGTCATTACAACGTCTTCAGGCACCAGCAGGGTTTCGTATTCACCGCTGCCCTGAAGGCGCACACGGCCGAACATGCCGGGAGCCAGCAGCCCATCGGGGTTGGGCAGCACGGCGCGGCCGCGCATGGTGCCCGTACCACGGCTGATCTGGTTATCCACGAAGTCCATATGGCCTTCGTGACTAAAGATTTTCTCATCGGCCAGGGCCACGTAGACCGGGTTGGCGTTTTCGCGGCTGCTTGGGCGGTCGCCGCTGTGGGCCAGGCGCACGTATTTCAGGTAGCTTTGCTCATCCACATCGAAATAGAGATGGATGGGGTCCAGCGAGACGATGGTGGTCAGCAGCGTGGAATCCGCCGTGCCGCCGGTCACGAGGTTGCCCTCGGTGACATAACGGCGTGAAATACGGCCGGAAACGGGGGCGGTGACCCGGGTGAATTCCAGGTCGAGCTTGGCTTTTTCCACAGCCGCCAATGCAGATTGAAGCTGGGCCTCGGCCTGACGTTTGGCCTCGGTACGTTCATCCACGACCTTTTCCGCAATCGCGCCGGTTTTGATGAGTTTTTTGCCGCGTTCCAGGTCGGCCGCGGTGAAGGTGATGCGGGCCTTGGCCGCGGCGATATCGGCCTGTGCCTGTTTCAGGGCAGTCTGGTAGGGGCGCGGATCGATGATAAAGAGCAGATCGCCCTTATTGACCATGGCGCCTTCCTTGAAGTGGATGGAATCCAGGTAGCCGCCGACGCGGGCGCGCACATCCACGGTTTCCACGGCTTCAAAGCGGCCGGTATATTCATCCCATTCGGTGATGGTTTTGCGCAGCGGGGTGGCAACGGTGACCGGCGGCGGGGGCATCTGCCCACCGGGACCACCGGGGGCGCCGCCGGGACCGCCCGGGCCTGCCTGGCCATTGCCGCCAATCAGCAGCCAGCCGCCAATCAGCACAACCGCTAAAATGATGAAAAACAAAGGCTTGCGATTGCGACCGAGTGACATGCCCGTGATACCTTGGAATAATTTTAAGTATGGTTGTTAGGTGTTTAAGGGAGAAAAGTTAAAACTTAAAGCCCAATTTTGCGTGGCAACAAAAACTCTCGATGCCGTGATAATAGTGTAAAACCTTCATCATTCCTCCGCCAGTGTGAGGATAAGTTTCAGCAGCCCCGGGAAGCGGGCATTGATGTCTTCCACCCGCACGGTGTTGCGATGTTCCACCCCCTGTTTGGTGGTGTGAATCAACCCCGCCTCGCGCAAAATGCGAAAATGGTTGGACAGGGTGGATTTGGGAATGCTTGGGCAGGGCGATGCCTCCGAACAGGAAAGGCAGCCTTTTTCCGCCAGCAGGCTTTGGATGATCTTGATACGAAGCGGATCCGCCAGTGCGGCGAGGACGCCGCTCAGGGTGATGTCTTCCGGTGAGGGGTGAAGGAAGGTTGCCATGGGGGGCTGATAGCACAGATAGTTCGGTTGTTCAATAATATCGAATTATGGCGCTTTCATTCGCCACCTTCAGGTTTTTTTAACGAGCTGAAGGTAGGAGAATGATGATGGCCCTGATGCATGGGGCGTTCAGGCAGGTAGCTCATGAAACCGAATTTTTTTGCCGGCATTCGTCAGCATGCCGCAAGCTTGACGGCACTGCGCGATGGCGTGCTTGCGTTTGTGGTGGTACTGGCGGTAGCGGCGCTGACGGGCTACGCGGTTTATGTGCGTGCTTCCGAAGGGTTGAAGCAGGAAGTTCAGAGTTATCTTTACAGCCTTGCCGGCACGGCGTCGGAGCTGACGGACGGGGATTTGCACCAGCTCATCACCAGGCCGGAAGACAAGCATAACGAAACCTATGAAAAAGTACGCGCGCCCTATTTCAAGCTGCTGCGCGCCAACCCCAACATCGCGTTCATCTACACGGTGATCGAACAAGAGGGGAAAATCTATTTCATCCTGGATTCTAAGATACTAAAGCCGGGTGAGAAGGACGATACCTCCGATGTGATGGAGGAATATACGGATGCGACCGATCGGATGAAAGAAGCGCTGCGCACCCGCTCCCGCCTGGTGGAGGATGAGGCCTATACGGATGAATGGGGTACATTCCTGAGTGGTTATGCGCCGATTTATAACAGCAAGAAGCAGTTTGTGGGCATTGTGGGGGCGGATATCCGCCTGACGGATTATCTGGCCCACCTGGCCAAAATCAAGCAGGCGCTGATGATCGGCATGGGCATTGCAGGGCTGGCTTCCATTCTGGCCGGGGCTGGCGTGTGGTGGGTGCGGCGCAACGCGCTTCAGGCGGCCGAACTCAACCGCCAGCAGCAGGCACGGATGACGGCGATGGAAGCCGCGCAGAAGGAAGAGCATGAGCGCCAGAAAACCGAAACGGAAAAGGCTAAACGCGAGGCGATGCACAGCCTGGCGGACAGCTTTGAGTGTTCCGTGAAGGGTGTGGTGTCCAGGCTGGCGGAATCCGCCGATGCCATGCAGCAGAATGCCGAGGCCATGACGAGCATTTCGGCCGATACGAAGCAGCGAAGCAGCCAGGTGGCCGCTGCCTCGCAGGAGGCGGTGCAGATTTCCATGGAGGTTTCCACCGCGGCAGACGAGCTTTATGCCTCCATCCGTGAAATCAGCACGCAAACGCTCAAATCCAATCAGATCGCGGGAAGCGCCTCCACCCAGGCTCAGACGGCCAAGCGCGCCATCGAATCCCTGGCGGAAAAATCCGGCCATATCGGCGAAATTATTCAGCTCATCACCAGCATTGCCGCCCAGATCAACCTGCTGGCGCTGAACGCGACCATCGAAGCGGCGCGTGCCGGCGAAATGGGCAAGGGATTCGCCGTAGTGGCGGGTGAGGTGAAGACCCTTGCCAGCCAGGTGGCCAAGGCAACCCATGACATCACGGAACAGATCGCCGAGATGCAGGCCGCGACCAATGGTTCGGTGAGCGCGGTGATGGACATCATCGGCATTATCAGCCAGGTTTCCAACAGCACGGAAACCGTTGCGGCTGCGGTGGAAGAACAATCCGCCGTAACCAGTTCCATCGCGCAGAATATTTCGATCAGCTCCCAGGGGGCGCAAAAAATATCGCAGCATATCGAAGGCGTGCAGCAAGGGGCGGAGCGTACCGGCGAGAATGCCCAGCATGTGCTGGAATCCGCCAGGGATCTGGGCAAACAGTCACAGCTGTTGGCAGAGAAGGTAAACCATTTCCTCGAAAGCATTCGCGGCTGACGGGCAACCCTGTTGCGCCATGGCACAGGGCCGTTATTTCGCTTCACGCAGGTTTAAACCCAGCGGTTTACGCATAGGCTGTTCCACCATTTCAGGGATTGTTTATGCTCCGTTTGACATCCGCCATGCGCGACCGTGCCGCACGCCTGGAGGCGCTCGATAAATCGCAGGCAAGTATCGAATTCTCACTGGACGGCACCATCCTTGATGCGAATGAAAATTTCCTTCGCACCATGGGGTATGAGTGGGAGGAGATATCGCGGCAGCACCACCGCATGTTCGTGGAGCCAACCCATGCGGAGAGCATGGAATACCGGCAGTTCTGGGACAGATTGCGCCAGGGTGAATTCCAATCGGCCGAATATAAGCGGGTGGGCAAGGGTGGAAAGGAAGTGTGGATTCGCGCGACCTACAGCCCGGTGATGGGGCGCGACGGCAAGCCCCAGAAAGTGGTGAAATACGCCCTGGATGTGACCGAGCAGAAACGGCTTATCGCCGATTATGTGGGGCAGATCGAGGCGCTCGGCAAATCGCAGGCGGTGATCCATTTCAATACGGATGGGTTTATTCTTCATGCCAATGAGAACTTCCTGCGCGCCATGGGCTATGAGCTGGATGAAATCAAGGGTAAGCATCACCGCATGTTTGTGGAGGCCGACCAGGCCACAAGCCCGGATTATTATACATTCTGGCAAAGGCTGGCGCAGGGGGAATATCAATCCGCCGAATATAAGCGACTGGGCAAAAACGGGCGGGAAATATGGATTCAGGCCAGTTACAACCCCATATTCGGCAATGATGGAAAAGTGGTGAAAATCGTCAAATACGCCACTGACATCACCCGGCAGAAATTGGAATATGCCGATTATATCGGGCAGATCGACGCGGTGAATAAATCCCAGGCGGTGATTCATTTTGACATGCAGGGAAATATCCTGGATGCCAACCGCAATTTTCAGCAGACCATGGGATATGAGCTGGATGAGATCAAAGGCAAGCATCACCGCATGTTTGTGGACGGTGCAGAAGCCAACAGCCAGGCTTATCACGATTTCTGGTATCGCCTGAATAACGGCGAATTTCAGGCAGCCGAATATAAGCGCGTGGCAAAGGGGGGCAAGGAAGTGTGGCTTCAGGCGACCTATAACCCCATTTTCGACATGAACGGCAGGCCTTTCAAAATCGTCAAATACGCCACCGACATTACGCAGCAAAAGCTGCGTGTGGCGGAATATGTAGGGCAGATCGACGCGGTGAACAAATCCCAGGCGGTGATCCATTTCGACATGGATGGCAATATCCAGGAAGCGAATGAGAATTTTCTGCGCGCGATGGGCTACCATCTTGATGAAATCAAGGGCAGGCATCACCGCATGTTTGTGGAGCCGGACTATGCCACGGGGGCGGAATATCAGGAATTCTGGCGCAGGCTGAATAACGGCGAGTATCAGTCCGGCGAATATAAACGGCTGGGCAAGGGCGGGCGCGAGGTGTGGATTCAGGCCAGCTATAACCCGATTCTCGACATGAGTGGTAAGCCGTTCAAGGTGGTGAAATACGCCGTGGATATCACCGGGCAGATGGCTGCGCGCAAGGAAGTGGCCAGCAGCACCGACCAGGCGCTGATGAATGTGCAGGCGGTGGCGGCATCGGTGGAGGAGATGAACAGCTCCATTTCCGAAATCGCCCGCACCATGGGGCTTTCACGCGAGACGATCGAGAATATCTGCGTCAAGATGGGCGATGTGGATACGGCGACCAAGCAGCTTCAGGAAGCTGCTACCGCCATGGATAACGTGGTGCAGATGATCCAGAAAACGGCTGACCAGATCAGCCTGCTGGCGCTGAACGCCACCATCGAATCCGCCCGGGCGGGCGAAGCAGGCAAGGGGTTTGCCGTGGTGGCGGGGGAGGTGAAGAACCTCGCCAACCAAACCACCAATGCCACGGGACAGATATCGCACGAGATTCAGGCGATGCAGACCATGTCGTCGCAGGTGGCGGAAGCATTGAACGGCATTGCCAGTTCCATCAATTCTGTGCGGGAATTCATCTCGGGCATTGCCTCGGCCATTGAGGAACAGACAGCCGTAACAAAGGAGATCACCAGCAACATGCACAACGCCTCCAGCCGGGTGGCGGCCATCAGCGATAGCGTAAACAAGATTGTGAAAGTGGCTTAAGCGCGGACGGCTTCCTCGCTGTTGGCCTGGCGGATGCCGGAAAGGCGGAGGAGGACGTTGCCATCATAATGGCCAAGGCGCTTGCTGTCGGATGTGTCGCAGACCCAGAGGTCGTTGAAGATGAGGTTGACCAATTCGCCGTCCGGGTTCTGGGCAAAATTGACGCCATCGAAATGGCCATCCTGCACGATGGCGCAGGTGAGGTCGTCACCTCGCTCGGCGTAAAGCTCCTGCGTACGGGTGCGAAACTGTTCCAACTGACCGCTGGTGTAGAGGCTGCCATATTCCTCCTCCGGGAAGATGGCTTCCAATACGCCGGGATGCAGCACGTATTTGAGCGGCGGCGTCAGCATGGTGGATTGCAGAAAGCCTTCGTAATAGGTTTCACCGCCGAAGGTGAAGGCCTTCCGCTTGCTGTGTTCACCGGCCAATTGGCGTGAGGGGGCGGGAAGGTTCAGAATGGCGGCGTCGAGCCGGTCGGCATCCATTTCATCATACAGGCCGAGGCCAAATGGTTCTTTTGCGTGGATGATGATGGAATCCTCCGCCATATCCCAAATATGCAGCCTGTCTGGCTGGGGGAGCGCGAAAAAATCATCAATGGAACGGTAGGCATCGAAAAAGTTTTTCACCTTGTTCAAGATGCCCGGCGCGCTGGAAACCCCGGCATAGAATTCCTCAATGGCGGCAATGCTGATGAGTGGCTTATCCGCCCAGCCCTGGCGGTAATATTCGGCATGTTCATCAAAGAATCGGCGCACCATGTAGAGCATTTGCGTGCGGTTGACCGTGAACTGCCAGCCATTTTCGTCGTTTTTGACGGCCTTGGAGCCTTTGTCGGTCTCGATGTAATAGGCGGTGATGACCGATGCCAGCCAACGTGTTTTATCTTTAGCAAAATCATAGCCAGCCTCATCCAGCAGCCGGTAAATCGGGCGACGTGGCGGAAGGGGAGATGCGTCAGCTAGAAAGGTGGCGGTGCTGGTGGTCATGGTCGGTCCTGCATATTCCGACCGGATAAGTATCAGATATTTGTGACAGTTTGGTCTAACTAATTGGCGTAGGTAAGCTGTACCTGGCCTGTTTTACGGTTAAACAGGTAAATGCGCACATTGCCGTCCGCTATTCTGTCGGGAGACATGCCCATAAACCTCATCATGCTGGAAGCTTCTCCGGCAATAATGACCAGGTATTCCTTCACGGGAATGATGGTTATGCCTTTTGAGCTTGAGCCTTTCGCATAAACGTCGTCAATGCCGGGAAATGATGAAAGGTTTAGCCGGTCGCGTCTGACAATCATGCCATCGTTGTTAATGTAATACATCTCTTCAGCATAAGGATACCTCAGGGCGATAACACTATCTGTGAATTCGTCATAATTAAGGCCGCCCAGGTCAACCTGCTGCAGGCTGGCAGCTGTCCATGTTTTTTTATTAATATCATAGGTATACATGAAACCTTCGCCGCCAAGCGTGCTAATCATGAGGCGTTTTGACCGTGAATTGTAGGTTATGCCCGTTGGGTGCTCCATGGGGGGAATGTTTGCGCCCAAGGGAATGGTTTGGATAACCTGACCATTTTCATTAAGTTTCTGAAGTTCATACTTATTCATTTGCTCAGCTTGCAATTGTTGCATACGCATCCGCTGTTCCGCCCATTGTGCGGATGGGGCCTGCCCAGGTTGAGGCATTACAGGCACCTGCTGCATGCGAGGAGGAATGCTTCGTTTAATCATGTAATATTCGTTAGTGTCTGGAACATAGGCTGTGTTCAGCAGATTTTGCGTCATGGGTTTTATAAGCTGGCCGGACAGGGAGTATGTTCCAGCCACACCATTTAATATGGTTTTAAATGTGATTGAAGGAAGCTGATCAGCAGGCGTTACGGCCAGGCGGACTTTCTGAAGTTTGGAATCGGAAATGATCTCGTTTACACGAAACCCGCCAATCGGTGGGCCGATGCTTGAGGCAAAGCTTTCGATCTTGTCATGACCCGTTATTTTTTCCACGCTGCGCAGAAAGGATTGAAGATTATTTTCTTCAGTCCGCTCATTTCCGTCAAACTGAATGGCTGAGGGATAATCGGCCCCGTTTAGCGTAATGACAGGCCGCATGTAGTTGCGCGTCCCGCTGGATGTAAAAATATGAGAAACCTGAGTATTGTTGGCGGTTTTGATGTCCCATACCTGCGAATTGTCGTCCGATATTAGAATTAATGCGACGTTCTTTCCAGGCCTGTTCACTTCTACCACGGCAGGCCCACCCTTGGCGAGTTTTAGAACATGGATTTCGGTTTCTTTTGGAAGCACCAATTGGGATAGTGAGCCCGGTGCCGCAATAAATTCCAGTGGTTGTTGTGAAGCGATGACAGGTTGTCCTGCCGATGGGGTAGCTGGTACCACAGCCGAATTGTTTATGGATGCAGTCGGTGCTGTGGCATATGATGGGATAGGAGCCGTGGCATCAATAAAGCGTTCACCAATCAGATAGGCGATGATTGCGAGCAGCAAGATGTAGATGATGGCATTCTTGTTAGGCATGGCACTACCAATTTTAGGCGGTATATTTTTCTACCATGCAACCATTAATGATGGGTTTATGAAAAGGTTGGGCTAAATGGGCGCAGATGAACCATAGTCCGCTTCAGTCAGCAGGCGGTGTACGGCAGGATTCCACCATCTAATTATTCGGTCAGACAGTTTAAGGGTTTAGACCTTCTTGAGAAATTCGGTCCTCAATACCAGGCCTTTGACCTTTTCGGCGTTGCACTCGATCTCGTCCTCATCGTGCGTGAGGCGGATGTTTTTGATGAGCGTGCCGCGTTTGAGCGTCACAGAGGTGCCTTTCACCTTCAGGTCCTTGATGAGGGTGACCGAATCGCCATCGGTTAGTTTGGTGCCGTTGCTGTCTCTGGTTTCCATTGTCGCTTTTCCGCATGCTGTTTGCCGCATGCTACGCCAGATGAGGGGCTGGCGGCAAATGCAAAGGTATAAATATTTCCCGCCTCAGCGGCTGCCCGCCCATGCGGGCGGGCAGGAGGCGTTAGAAATGGTACCTGACGCCCGCTTCGATGTTGCTCTCATGCAGGGAGCTGAGTTTGACATCGCCCGTTGGGGTGGCGTATTGCGGGCTGGTGGTGCCCAGGTAACGGTAACCAAGTGACCAGGCCGTGCGCGGCATCGAATCCGGCGTGTAGGAAACACCCGCCATGAACTGATAGCCAAGCTGGTTGTCGCTGTCGTCGGTCATACCAAGGCCGTTATTCTTGTTCAGCTGGATATTCGCATCGCCAATACCTGCGCCCACATAGGGGGTGAAGGCGGTGCCGGTGTGCATGTCGTAATAAATGTTGGCCATGGCCGTGGCGATTTTAAGGTCACCTTTCGGGTTGGTGTTGGTAACGCCACCGGCGGTGATTTCGTTCAGGCCCATGGCGTGATAGCCACCTTCAACCTCAAAGCGTACATCGCCGCTTTGGTTGTTGAGCGCGGCGGGCTGATAGCCGAGCGCCAGGTTGCCGCCGCTGCTGACATCGTATTTTATCTTGCCACTGGTCGTGCCGCTGATGGAGGTGTTGTCGGGAAAGGAAACGCCGCCACTGGCGCTGGCATACCAGGGGTCATTGGGACCGGCGGCAAGGGCATTTGCGGCAGACAGGCCGAACGCAAGCAAGGCGACGGCGGAGGCAAGGGTTTTCATAACGGCTCCTTGAACAGGTTAAGGCGGCATGCCGCCACTTGCACCGCTTTAAAAGCGCAACCTTAAGCCAGGCTGAAGGGAATGATTGTTCCAGTTATTGCGACGGATGGGCAAAGCGGATTTCGGCCTTTAATCCGGTCATCTGATCTTTGTTGCTGAGGCTTAAGGTGGCGCCCATGATATCCGCCGCGCGCTTGATGATGGTGAGGCCGAGGCCGGAGCCGGGCTGCTGGTGGCGCTTCACACGGTAGAACTGTTCCGTCACGAAGGGAAGGTCCGCCTCCGGAATGCCCGGGCCGCTGTCGTATACGGCAAGGCAGTGATCGGACAGGACGACCTCCACCTTGCCGTTCGGTGGGGTGTATTTCAGCGCGTTATCAATCAGGTTGGTGAGGATGATGGAGAAAAGATCCCTGTTGCCGAGGATGGTGGCATGCGACCGGATATCCAGATAAAGGCCGATATGTTTGGCATCGGCGAGGGGTTGCCGGTGTTGGATGGCCGCTGCCGCCATATCGGCGATGGAAAGGGGTTCGGTCGGGATATTCGTATGTTCCAGCCGTGAAAGCGTGAGCAGCTGATCGACCAGGGCGGTGGCGCGATCGGCCGCGAGGACCTGCGCTTCCAGAATCATGCGCCGCTGATCGGCATCGGTAGCTTTAAGCGCGGTTTGCGCCTGGGTTTTGAAAATGGCGATGGGCGTGCGGAGCTCATGCGCGGCGAAATCGGTAAAACGGCGTTCTTTTTGCAGGGCGTAGTTCAGGTTCGTCAGCAGGGCGTTGATGGCGTCGATCAGCGGGCGGACCTCGGTGAGGGAGTAATTGTTCGGCAGCGGGTTCAGATCCAGGGCGGAGCGCTTGCGCACGGCGTCGGAAATGTTCAGAAGCGGTTTCAAGCCCGTGTGCAAACCCACCCAGACCAGTACCAGAATGATGGGCAGCAACAGCGCGAGCGGGGTGAATATCCGTGTCATGTCCTCGGCGATCAGTTGTTCGCGGATGCTTACATTCTGAGCGATTTCCAGCGTGTAATCCTCGTCCTGCTGAACATAAAGCCGCCAGGATTTTCGGCCTGTTTCCATGTCGGAAAAGCCCGGTGCCGTGTGCCTGGGGCCGAAATCTCGCGCTTCGGGGGAGTAAAACAGCAGCTTGTCGTCATACCAGATGCGGAAGGCGAGTTTGCTTTTGCGGAACTGGCCCGTGCGCTGGAACTCGGTTCCAAGCTCCACGATATCGGGATTGGCCATTTCATCCTTGTCAAAATGCCGTTCGTGACGGGATTCCTCCTGGTCTTCGGCATTGAGCAGGGAGAGCATGAGGCCCGCCACGTGCGACAATTCACTGTCGTAGATGGATTGCGCTTCATTGTAAGCGGAATAGAACGCAACGCCACCCACCGCCACCAGCGCGAGCGTCACTGGAAGGACAATGTAAACGGTAAGTCTGGCCTTAAGCGATTTTTTCCACAACGTACCCAAGCCCCCGGATGGTTTTGATGGCGGCATCGCCCAGTTTTTTGCGCAGGTGGGAGATGTGTACCTCCACGGTGTTGCTTTCCACGGCGATATCCCAGCCGTAGAGCTTATCCTCTATTTCCTGCTTGTTCATCACCTTGCCGAGATTTTCCATGAGAATGGCAAAGATGGCAAATTCCCTGGCGGAGAGCTCAACAGGGCTGCCGTTTTTGCGGACGGTGCGGGCGCCGGGGTCGATAAGGATGGGGCCATTTTCTATATAGGGCGTCTGGCGGCCATCGCTGCGTCGTATCAGCGCCTGCATCCGTGCCAGCAATTCGTCCAGGTCAAAGGGTTTCACCACGTAATCATCCACACCGGCACTGAAACCTTCCACTTTCTGCTTGGTGGCGTCGCGCGCGGTCAGCGCCATGATGGGCACGTCGTGCCTAAGGCGGCGCATGTCCCTGGCCAAATCCAGGCCGGATTTACCGGGCAGGTTGATATCCAGCAGCACCAGGTCGTATTTGGTGGTGTGCAGGGCGGATTCGCCGTCTTCGGCATTCTCAAACAGGTCAACCGCATAGCCTGCCTGAGACAGGGCGACTTTCACCGCCTTTCCCATCATCGCATCGTCTTCCACCAGCAGGATACGCCTCATGACAGTTTCTTGTTCACCTTCTCAAGCAGTTGTTCGATCTCGGCATGTCTGCCCTGGTCAGCCAGCTCGCGGCCGGGGCGGGCAGGCGCGGCCTGAGCATGCTGAAGCACCGTTTTTGCTTTAGCAAATTCTCCGGATTCGTACAAAAACTCCCCGTAGAAGAAATTGGGATCGATGCCATCGGGGTTGAGGGCCAGGGCTTTTTCCAGATATTCGCGGGCGAGTTTCTTGTCGCCAAAGCCGATGGGCCAGCCGGGAACCTTGTAATAAAGGGAACCCAGCGAGGTATAGACGGAGCCGTTAAGCGCCTGCGGGTCGATTTTCTCCGCCTGCAGCAACAGGTCGCGCGCCTGCTTGACCTTGTCGAGCGCGCCGAGGCCGCCATCAATGCCTGCCTCGGTGCTGAGAATGATGGCCTGCCATACCAGCGGCTCCGCCTTGCCAGGGTAGGACTGGGTGACCTGCGTGGCCTTGTCGGCCAGTTGCGCGATGTCTTTTTCCTGCTGTTTCTCATCCGGTGTCTGGTATTTGACGACCGCCCATTGCTGCTGCAGGCCGCTGATATCCTCCTCCAGCGTCGCCGCCTGCGCCAGCGGCGCCCAAGCCAGGGCCGCGAGCATGCCGATCAATGCCAATTTTTTCATGATTAGGTCTCCTTAGAGTGATGCGGTTAGAATTTCCCTGGCGATGCGGTCGTTCTTCGCCAGCGCATTATCCACCATCTGCGGCAGCAGCGCATTGACGCGCACGAAGAAGCTTTCCGGAAAGCCAATATACACATCCTTGCGGTCCTGCTCGATGGCATCGAGCATCCGTGTGGCCACATGGGACGGTGCGTCCATGTTCATGCGGGTTCTGGATGCGAGGGCCAGGATTTTTTCGTTGTTGAGCGGCGTTTTTACGGCGCGCGGGGCGACATGCGTCACCTGAATGCCACTGCCCGCCAGCTCGCGCCGCAATGCCTGGCTGAAGCCCTTGATGCCTGCTTTGGTGCTGGAATAGGCCACGAAATGGGCAAAGGGGATGGAGCCGAAGATCGACCCCACATTCACGATATGACCGCTGCCGCGCGCCTTCATCATGGGCAGCAATGCCTGCGTCAGCAATACGGGCGAAATCAGGTTCACCTGATACATCGTGGCAATCTGCTGGGGGGATTGCTCCTCCAGCAGTCCGAAATACTGGATGCCGGCGAGGTTGATGAGGATATCCGGCTTAAGCTCCGCCAGTTGCTGCGCAATACGGCCCACGCTTTCAACGCTGGAGAGATCGCCCTGGATATGCGGCCACGGCACACCGGCCGGTGGTGCGGAACGATCAATGACGATCGGCATGGCGCCGCGCTTGAAGGCCATTTGGGTGATATGGCTGCCAATGCCGCCCCTGCCGCCGGTGATGGCGACTTTTTTGCCCGAAAGTCTCATGCGGCCTCCTTGCGCTGTTCGTGCGGGATGGAGCGGAACATTTCGGCAAAGAGATGGAAGATCACTTTTGCCGTGTGGATGATGTCGCGCTGGTCTTCCGGGTCGGTCAGGCGGGTGACGGTTTGCTCAAAAAAGCGCATGTGACCCACATCCAGCGCGCCATGCGAAAGAAGGTAGCTGAAGCAATCCTTCTTAAGGTTGAGCGACTGGCCGATGGCCTTGGCGGCGTGCGTGGCAAGGGCGGTGCTGGTGCCTTCCAGCACAAAGACCATGCCGAAAAACCCGATGGGGTTGCGCCGCATGACAAGATCCCACGCGTAGGCGGTCATCAGCTCCACGGGAAGGGAGGGCGCTGCATTACGCACAGCTTCCGCATCACCTCCTGCATGGCGGATGTCGTTGAGGATCCATTCCTCATGGCCGGTTTCCTCGCTGATATATTCGGCAAAGGCGCGGCGGACCCATTCCTTTTCCGGTGGGATGCGGCTGCCCGCCGCCATCAGGAGCGGAAGCGTATGCTTCACATGATGATAGGCCTGGCCGAGATAGGCGATGTAGGTCTCGCGGCTGATATTGCCCTGCACGCCGTCTTTGATGAGGGGGACGCCGTAAAGCGCTTCCCGCTCCCTTTCGGTTTCCTTTTGCAGACGTTCGTAGAAATTCATACATTCTCCCGTTGGTAACAGCTTTCAATGTGATGGGCGTAGGCCTGGTGGATGGTTTCGCGCCGGGGCTTGCCGGTGCCGGTGAGCTGGCCGTTATGCGGTGTGAATGGCTGGGCGAGCACATGCGCGCCGATGCGCGCATAATCGGGCAGCTGGCGGTTCACCTGCGCAATGGCATCGTCAACGGCCTGAGGATTGCGCGGCACGATGATGGCGGTGGCGAAAGGCCTGGCCTCGCCATACACAAGGGCCTGGGCGATGGCGGGGTGCGCGGTCAGCAGGCTTTCCACCCATTCCGGCGAGACATTGCGCCCGAATGAGGTGATGTAGAGGTTTTTCTTTCGGCCATCGATATGCAGGAAACCATCCTCATCCACATGGCCGATATCGCCGGTGGGGTACCATTCCGGCACGGGTTTCGCATCGCCCAGATAGCCTGAAAAAAGCGGGTGGTGGAGCTCCAGTTCGCCATCTTTCGCCCTGCGCATGCGGATATGGGGCAGCAGCCTGCCGGCCGAGCCCACCTTGAAGGCGGCAGGGGTGTTGACCGCCACGACGGATGCAGCCTCCGTCAGGCCATAGCCTTCATAGACGGGCAGGCCGCGGTCCAGCGCGGCATCGATCAGCTCCGGGGCGACGCGGGCGCCGCCGACGGCGGCATAATGCAGCGATGGCAGCGGACGATTCACCGCCAGCAGCATGCGCAGCAGTTCCGGCACAAGGATGCAGCTGGTTGCGCCGGACCATTCAATGGCGGCATGCAGCGCATCCGGCGTGTGTTCCACCGGCGGCAGGCAGACCGTGGCGCCCATCAGCAGCGCGGCATAAACGCCCGCGATGTTTTCCAGCAGCACGGCCAGCGGCAAAAGGCACACATGCCGCGACGGATCAGGCATGGCAATGGTCTGTATGAGCGAGGCGGCCAGCCTTTCCATCGCCCCCTGCGTGAGGCACACGCCCCTGGGTTCGTCACTGGTGCCTGATGTGTAGGTGATTTTGGCGGTTTGCGATGGCAAGGCAACCTGTGGCGCATGGGCCAGGCGAATGCGCCAAAAAGGCTTTCCCGCCAGTTCAACCGGTTCGGCGGTGCCGTGGAAACGTTCGGGCTGGTCGGTAAAGACGGTATCTATTCCGGCATCGTGCAGGGCGTGGGCGGTTTGCTTTTCCGAAAAGAACGAAGGCAGCGGCAGCATGGAAATGGCTGCCCTGATGCAGGCCAGATCCATCACCACCCAGGCCGCGCAGTTTTGCATCATCAGCGCAACGGTTGCGGCGCCATTCAGAAGCGGCTGGGCACGCTCCACGGCTTCGGCCAGTTCATCGTAAGTCAATAGCCCGTCAGGCGTTTCCAGCGCCGTGCGTCCGGCATGGCGACGCAGGGCGGTCAGCAGTTGCGAGGTCATTGGCGTATCCGGCCGCACTGGGTGAAATAATCCTCCAGGCCTTTGCGAAAGGTGAGGACGCTGCCCGCCATGACATAGGGCTTGGTGTCGTAATAGGTGCCCCAGCGCGCGGCATCGGGGCCAAGCCTGGCGGGATCGGCCGGTGCAAGCACGTAGGGGAAAAGCCCGAGGCTGTTCAGATAACGACGCAGCAGGGCCGTGCCGGTGAAAAGAATAAAGGACATGCCCTCCTGTTCAAGGTGGCATGCGAGGCCGTAGAGCAGCATCATCACATCGCCTTTGCCGGCGGAGGCCAGGTTTCCGGCTTCCGCAATGCCTTGGCGCAGGGGCAGCTCGCCGGTGGCTTCACGGATATGTTCTTCCGCGCTGCTGGGAAGATATTGCTCCAAAAACAGCCTGCCATGTTCGCTTGCATAGCGAATACCCAAGGCGGAGAGCAGGCGGGTGCCATCCTGCATGAGGCCCATCAGCCAGGGATAGGTCACGTCGATATCGGCCTGGTAGGTTTTGCGGTAAACCGCGCGTATGTACTCGGCCATGGCGGTGTAGCCGTCGCTGCCCGGCGTGGCGAGAATAATGGATGGATGGGCCTTGCTGCAATTGAGGGAGAAGGGGCGTTTCCCAGGTTGATTAGCGAGGGGGGAAACATGCATAACGGGCTCCGTTGCGGTTATGCATTCATTTTACATGGCAAACTTAAGTGAACCTGAAGGGGCTAAAAAGCTGATAGAAAAAGAAAAACCTGGAATGCGCCTATGAGGTGGTGCCCCAGGTCGGACTCGAACCAACACACCTCTCGGTACCGCATTTTGAGTGCGGCGCGTCTACCAATTTCACCACTGGGGCACAGGGCGATTGTTCCGTGTTATGCGGGGTTTTGGGCCGCCCGTCAAGGAGTGCTATTTGCCAGTGAGCTGGCGCACGACAACGCTGGCGGCATCGGCCACGTTGGTGTTGGCGGCGTGGGCCATGGCCATGGCATCCACGATGGCGGAGCCGACGACGACGAGACTGGCGTGTCTGGCGGCGTTTACCACATCCTCGCGGGTTTTGATGCCGAAGCCGATGGCGACCGGCAGGGGGGTGTGGCGTTTGATGCGGGTGGTGAGGCTTTCCAGGTTGGCGCTGGTGGCCTTGGCGGTGCCGGTGATGCCGGTGATGCTGATGGCATAGACGAAGCCGCCTGCGTGGCGCAGCAGGTTGGGGAGGCGTTTGTCGTCCGTGGTGGGGGCGACGAGGCGGATCCATTCGAGACCTTTACGTTCGCCTCCGGCGATGGCCTCCTTGCCATCGCCATGAGGCATGCTCAAGGCTGGGGCGCGACGTTCTGTCGCGCTATTGGCGCCGGAAAGATACGGGAGCAGTTCGTTCTCTTCTTCCATCGGTACATCGACGATGATGAGGCCGTCCACACCGGCGGCGAGGGCATCGGCGCAGAAGGTAGCAGTGCCGTATTGCTCGATGGGGTTGAGGTAGCCCATGAGGATGATGGGGGTTTCGGCATCCTGTTTGCGGAAGCTGCGGACCATCTCCAGCAGTTTATGCAGGTTGATGCCTGCATCCAGCGCGCGCAGGGCGGCGGCCTGGATGACCGGGCCGTCGGCCATGGGGTCGGAGAAGGCCATGCCGAGTTCGACGATGTCGGCACCGGCGGCGGGCAGTGCGTTCAGCGTGGCGAGGGAGGCATCATAGGTCGGGTCGCCCGCCATGATGAAGCTGACGAGGCCAGTGCGGTTTTCTGCCTTCAGTTTATCGAGGCGGGTTTGCAGGCGCTGGGTCACAGGGAAACTCCCAGTGCTTTGCTGATGGTGAACAGGTCCTTGTCACCACGGCCGCAGAGGTTCATGACGATGATCTGGTCCTTACGCATCTTTGGCGCTTCGCGGATGACCCAGGCGAGGGCATGGCTTGGCTCAAGGGCCGGGAGGATGCCTTCGGTCCGGGCGCAGAGCTGGAAGGCGGCGAGCGCCTCTTTATCGGTGGCGCTGGCATAGGTGGCGCGGCCGCTATCCTTCAGCCAGGCATGTTCGGGGCCGATGCCGGGGTAATCCAGCCCGGCGGAGATGGAGTGCGTCTCGGTGATCTGGCCGTCCTCATCCTGAAGCAGGTAGGTGCGGTTGCCGTGCAGCACGCCGGGGCGGCCCTTGGCGATGGAGGCGGCGTGTTCCTCGGTATCCAGGCCTTTGCCTGCGGCTTCGACGCCGACGAGTTTCACGGAGCTGTCCCCGATGAAGGGATAGAACAGGCCGATGGCGTTGGAGCCACCGCCGATGGCGGCGACCACGGCATCCGGCAATTTGCCTTCGGCTTTCATCAACTGGTCCTTGGCTTCTTCACCGATGATGCTTTGAAAGTCGCGTACCATGGCCGGGAAGGGGTGCGGGCCTGCGGCGGTGCCGATGAGGTAGTAGGTGTTCTCCACGTTCGTCACCCAGTCACGCAGGGCCTCGTTCATGGCATCCTTCAGGGTGCCGTTGCCGCTGGTGACGGGGACGATCTCCGCGCCCAGCAGCTTCATGCGGAAGACGTTGGGCTGCTGGCGTTCCATGTCCTTGGCGCCCATGTAGACGACGCAGGGCAGGCCCATGCGCGCGCAGACGGTGGCGGTGGCCACGCCGTGCTGGCCCGCGCCGGTTTCAGCGATGATGCGGGTTTTGCCCATGCGGGCGGCGAGGAGGATCTGCCCGGCGCAATTGTTGATCTTGTGCGCGCCGGTGTGGTTTAGCTCGTCGCGTTTGAAATAGACCTTTGCGCCACCAAGATGGTTGGTCAGACGTTCAGCAAAATAGAGCGGGCTTGGGCGGCCTATATAGTGGGTGTGCCATTCCTGGAGTTCGGCGGCAAAGGCGGGGTCGTTTTTGGCGACCTCATAGGCGGCTTCCAGCTCCAGCAGCAGAGGCATGAGGGTTTCGGCGACAAAACGGCCGCCGAAAGGGCCGAATTTGCCGTCTTTGTCAGGCAGACTGTTGGAAAGCGGTTTAGCGGCTAAAGACGTTTGAGGCATTGGACCAGTACATCATGCACCAGCCGTTCGGTTTGCTGGTTCTTATCGCGGGTGGGGTTGAATTCCGCGATATCCATAGCATGGACGACCAGCGTGTCAAAGAGGATTGCCAGCATTTCCTCCAGCTCGGTGCGGCTGATGCCGCCCGGTTCGGAAACATTCACGCCGGGGGCGAAGGCCGGGTCCAGCACATCAATATCCAGCGAAAGATAGTGATAAAGCGTGCCGTCGCTGACGATGCTCATGGCGCGCTGCATCACGGCATCCGGCCCCATGCGCACCACGTCATCGGTGGTGAAAACGGCCACGCCGAGCTCTTCCAGCAGTGCCATTTCGCCGTCGTCGTAATTGCGCATGCCGATGACGCAGCAATGTTCGGGGTTGACCTTGGCGCGCGGGCCGCCAATGGCGGTGAACTGCACGTCCCCATGGCCGAGCACGGTGGCCAGGCCCATGCCGAACACGGCCTGGGAAGGGGAGGTGGAAGGGGTGTTGGCGTCCAGATGCGCATCAATCCAGATCAGCCCGGTTTTGCCATAGGCGCCGGTGGCTTCCACAAAGCCGCCAAGGCTGCCGATGACGACGGAATGGTCGCCGCCGATGGTCACGGGCACTTCATCGCACAGCACGGCATCGCGCACATTGGCGCAGAGGTCTTCCAGATATTCCTTCACCAGGTAATTGCGGGTGTGGCTGCCGAGCGGGGGGGAATACTGGTTTTCCCAGGCTTCCAGCGCGGGCCACCAGCGGGCGTCGATGCGCACCTGGCTGAGCTGCTGGATAAGGTTGCCCGCGCGCAGGATGTCCGGCGCTTTTTCGCAGCCGCCAACGGTTGCGCCCAGCGAACAGGCGTAAGGAATGAGGGCAACTTTGGCGATGGGTGGTTTGGCCATGGGGCCAGATTAGCATATGTTCATCAGCATTAGGTTAATGCGCTAACCACCTGCATGAAGTGGCGGATTTTGACCTGATCCTTCACGCCGGGGGAGGATTCCAGACCGGAGGAAATATCCACACCCTTCGCGCCTGCCGCTTTCAGGGCATCGGTCAGGTTTTCCGCGTTCAACCCACCCGCCAGCAGCCAGGGCATGGGGATGGTGTGGGATTTCAGCCAGTTCCATGGAAAGCTCTCGCCCGTGCCACCGGGCTGGGTTTGGGAGGCGGCGTCGAACAGCAGGGTGTCGGCCACGGTGCGGAAGGGTTTCCAGGTGAGGATATCGGATGGTTCTTTCACCCGGATGGCCTTGATGATGCCGGTTTTCCAGCGGGATTTGATGTCGGCCGCGCGTTCGGGCGATTCGTTGCCGTGAAGCTGCACGTAATCCGGCTTGGCGAGGGTGAGGTAACGCTCCAGTTCCTCATCCCCCATGTCCACCGTCACCAACACGCTTTTCAGGGCGCGGGGCTTGGCGGCCATCAGGTCGGCATAGGCTTCGGGTTGCAGATGGCGGGGGGAACGGTCAAAGGCGACGAGGCCCGCGTAATCCGTGCCGAGTTCGGCCAGGATCTGCAGGTGATGCGGGTCACGTATGCCGCAGATTTTCGTTGCGATGTGCATGCGCCGTTTTTAGGCAGGAATCACACCCGCGCCAACCGTTTTTTCGAGCCGCTCAAAACCCTCCAGCAAATCCTGCTTCAGATCGTCCACATTATCCAGGCCGATATGCAGGCGGATGAGCCAGCCATCGTGCTGCCAGTCGCTCGCGGTGCGGAGCGTTTTGGGCTTAAAGGGAAGGATGAGGCTTTCGAACCCGCCCCAGCTATAGCCCATGCCGAAGAGCTTCATGTTATCCAGCATGTTGGCGATGGCGGCTTTGGGGGCATCCTTGATGAGGATGCTGAACAGACCGTTGCTGCCGGAGAAATCGCGCTTCCACACCTCGTGACCTGGGCAGGATGGCAGGGCCGGGTGCAGCACACGCTCCACCTGCGGGAGGGTTTGCAGCCATGTGGCCATTTCCAGCGCGGCCTTTTCATGCTGCTTCATGCGCACATGCAGGGTGCGCAGGCCGCGCAGCACGAGGTAGGCATCCTGCCCGTTGGAGCAAAGGCCCATTTCGGCATGCTGGTTGGAGATCTGCTCCAGCACTGCATCGTCGCGGGCAGAGACCACACCCATCAGCACATCGGCATGGCCGCCGGCATATTTGGTGGCCGCCCAGGCGGAGATATCCACGCCGAGGTCGAAGGGTTTCCACAAGAGCGGGGCGGCCCAGGTGCTGTCGGCCAGCACCAGCGCGCCCGCCTTGTGGGCGACGGCGGCGATGGCGGGGATGTCCTGCACTTCCATGGTGATGGAGCCGGGGCTTTCGACCACGACCAAACGGGTGTTGGGCTTCATGACGCGGGCGATATCCGCACCCAGCATGGGGTCGTACACATCGGCGGTGACACCGAAGCGGGCGAGGGCGTCCTTGGCGAAATGGCGCGTGGGGCCGTAGCTGGTATCGGGGATGAGGATATGGTCGCCGGATTTGACGACCGCCAGGATGGCAGCGGTGACGGCAGTGAGGCCCGAAGGGGAAAGCCAGGCGTGTTTGGCGCCTTCCAGCTCGGCCAAGGCGTGGCGCAGGGCCAGGGTGGTGGGGGTGCCGCAGGTGCCGTAGGGCGGGTTGTCGGCATCGCCGAAACGGGCGGTTTCCAGCGCCTCCAGCGTCGGGAACATGCGGGTGGACTGGTAATAGGGCGGGATGTTGACCGCGCCGTGATGTTTCTCCGGTGCGCGGCCAAGTCTGACGCATTGGGTCTGGCTTGAATAATCGCTCATGGGGCATATCTATAGCCAAGGGCTTATTCACACAATATCGATGTGAAAAAGCTGTGATTGCGAAACCGCAGCATTCCCGCTAGTTTCGGCTTCCTTTTGATAAAAATAAGCAAAGCTCTAGATGTCCACGACCCAAAAACCCTATTCCGATATCGACCCGAACCCGAATTTTCCGAAGCTCGAGGAGGGCATCCTTGCCTTCTGGAAAGAGAATGAGGTGTTTCAGAAATCGGTCGATAACCGCCCGTCGAAGATGGACGGCAAGAAAAACGAGTTCGTGTTCTATGACGGCCCGCCATTCGCCAACGGGTTGCCGCATTACGGGCATTTGCTGACGGGATTTGTGAAGGATGTGTATCCTCGCTATCAGACGATGAAGGGCAGGCGCGTGGAGCGTCGCTTCGGCTGGGATTGCCACGGGCTGCCCGCTGAGATGGGTGCGGAGAAGGAGCTGGGGATTTCCGGCACGGCGGCGATTCAGGAATATGGCATCGACAAGTTCAATGAGCATTGCCGCACCTCGGTGATGAAATATGCGAATGAGTGGGAATATTACGTCACCCGTCAGGCGCGCTGGGTGGATTTCAAGAATGACTACAAGACGATGGATAAGTCGTTCATGGAGTCGTCCATCTGGGCGTTCAAGCAGCTGTACGATAAGGGGCTGGTGTATGAATCCTACCGGGTGATGCCCTACAGCTGGGCGGCGGAAACGCCGCTTTCCAACTTCGAGACGCGATTGGATAACTCCTACCGCGAGAAGGTGGACCCGGCGGTGACGGTGGCGTTTGAGCTAGAAGGCGTGCCGGAATTTGTCCGTAATATATACCCAGAAGTCACTAAAGCTAAATTACTAGCTTGGACTACTACACCTTGGACTTTGCCTTCGAATCTTGCTTTGGCTGTTAATCCAAAAATGAGATATGTGGCGCTATTATCTAATAAAGATAGTGAAGTATCTACATGCTTTATTTTCGCTGCGAATGAAATCAACTCTTTATTGGATAATTTGGGGTATTCGAAGCAGCACATCAATTTCTCAAAGGACGACGTGGCCTCTTATGATTTTAGTGCTCCAGGGGTAGAGAATGAAAAGGAACTCCAAAGCCAAATAAAATCGGCTTGGGATGCCCTATTTGAAGGCCAGGCCCTAGTAGGATTGCGCTACAAACCACTATTCCCTTATTTTGCTAATCACCCCAATTCCTTCCGCGTACTTTCCGGTGCGTTTGTGGAAGAAGGCTCCGGCACAGGCGTGGTGCATATGGCGCCGGGCTTTGGTGAGGACGATCAAAAGCTGTGCGAAGAAAATGGCATTGAGCTGGTGGTGCCGGTGGACAGCCGCGGCAATTTCACAGCGGAAGTACCTGACTATCAGGGCATGAATATTTTTGAGGCCAACAAGCCCATCATCCAGCGTTTGAAGGAAACGGGCGCGCTGGTGAAGCGTGAGGATTACAAGCACAACTACCCGCATTGCTGGCGCACGGACCAGCCGCTGATCTACAAGGCGATGCCGAGCTGGTATGTGGAGGTGACGAAATTCCGCGACCGTATGGTGGAGCTAAATCAGCAGATTAACTGGATTCCCGGCCATGTGAAGGACGGTTTGTTCGGCAAGTGGCTGGAAGGGGCAAGGGACTGGAGCATCTCGCGCAACCGCTTCTGGGGTTGCCCGGTGCCGATCTGGAAGAGCGATAACCCGGCGAACAGCAAGCTCTATGTGTTCGGTTCCATTGCGGAGCTGGAGGAGTTCTTCGGCCAGAAGGTGAATGACCTGCACCGCCCCTATATCGATGATCTGACCAAGCCTGACCCTGAGAACCCGGCCTACACATTGCGCCGCGTGCCGGAGGTGCTGGATTGCTGGTTCGAGTCCGGCTCGATGCCCTATGCGCAGTCGCATTATCCGTTTGAGCGGGAAGAATGGTTCAACCAGCATAACCCGGCGGATTTCATTGTGGAATATGCGGCGCAGACGCGTGGCTGGTTCTACACGATGGTGGTGCTGGGCACGGCGCTGTTTGACCGGCCGCCGTTTTTGAATTGTATTTGCCACGGCGTCGTTTTGGATGCGAAGGGGCAGAAGCTTTCCAAACGCCTGAACAATTACCCCGACCCGCGCGAGCTGTTCGACCAGTATGGCGCGGATGCGCTGCGCTGGTTCATGATGTCCAGCCCCATCATGCGCGGGCAGGAATTGTATATCGATAAAGAGGGCAAGTTCATCCGCGATGCGGTGCGGCTTTATGTGAAGCCGCTGTGGAATGCGTTTAACTTCTTCGTGCTCTATGCGAATGCGGATGGGATAGCGGTGGATGCGGGCGTGCCTGCGAAGCTGAAACTGCGCACCAATCATGTGATGGATCAGTATATCCTCGCCAAGCTGAAAGTGGTTGGGCAGGAAGTGGAAAAGGCGATGGATGCCTATGACACGGTGGATGCCTGCGCTTCCATCACGCGATTCCTGGAGGTGCTGAACAACTGGTACATCCGCCGTAACAAGCAGCGCTTCTGGAAGAGCGAGGCGGATGGCGACAAGCTGGATGCCTATGACACGCTGTATACCGTGTTGCATGTGCTTTCACGCCTTGCCGCGCCGCTGCTGCCGCTGGTGACGGAATCCATCTGGCAAGTGCTGGTGCGTGACCAGAAATCCTCCATCCATCTGGCGGACTGGCCGACGAAGGAGCTGGCGGCTCTGCCAGAGGCGGGCGATATCGTCGCCAACATGGACCGCGTGCAGGAGGTGTGCAACGCCGCGCATGGCGTGCGTAACCAGCATAATATCCGCGTGCGTCAGCCGCTTTCATCGCTGACGGTGGTGGGACAGGGCATTGAAGGCCTCAAGGCTTATCTGCCGCTGATTGAGGATGAGGTGAATGTGAAGCAGATCCGTTTCGCCGACAAGGTAGAGGATTTTGCGGATTTCAAGCTCACGCTGAACTTCCCGGTGCTCGGCAAAAAATACGGCAAGGATATGCCGAAGCTGGCTGCTGCCGCCAAATCCGGCCAGTGGAAGAAATCCGCCGCCGGGATTGAGCTGGCAGCTGTTGTGCTGGAAGAAGGCGAATATGTGCTGAAGCTGGAGCCTAAGGAAGGCGCTGGTGCCTGCCAGCCGCTGCCAAGCCAGGACTCGCTGGTGGCGCTGGATATTGCCGTGACGCCGGAACTGGAAGCGGAAGGCTATGCGCGGGATTTAGTGCGAACCATTCAGGAAAAACGTAAAAACGAGCAATTCGATATTTCCTCTAAGGTAGATATAAAAATTTCCACGAAAGATGAAAAATACAAAGCGATGATCGCCCCACATCTTCAATATGTGGCAGAGCAGGTGCTTGCAGAAAAAATTGAATTTATAGATTCTGATCCAACTGGATGGCTTATACCGATGGAAGGATTTGATACTATTTCATTGGTACTAAAAGAGCTTAAGCCCAAACATCAAGCAGCTTAGGGCATGAAGAACTCGACTTTAGAGACCCCCTCACCCCAACCCTCTCCCACAAGGGGAGAGGGGGTAAACAAGGTTGTCAGCAGGGCATGGATATTGCGCAGGAACATGACGGATGCTGAGAAAGCATTATGGAAACTGTTGCGCAATAAACAGTTTGACGGCGTGAAGTTTCGGAGGCAGCAGCCAATCGGAAAATACATTGCTGATTTTGTGTGTTTTGAGGCCATGCTTGTGGTTGAGTTGGATGGCGGGCAACACGCCATTCAGCAGGATTATGATAAGAAGCGGACTGCATTTCTCAATGAACAAGGATTTGCCGTGTTGCGATTCTGGAATCAGGATGTTCTTAAAAATCCAGATGGCTTATATGAGACCTTGAAACAGGCGTTGGCTGCATCTCCCTCTCCCCTTGTGGGAGAGGGTCTGGGTGAGGGGGCCGTTGCGCAGGAAGGGCATAACGCATGAAGACCATCAGCATCCTCGGCGCGGGTTCATGGGGTACGGCACTGGCGGTGATCGCCAACCGGGCGGGCGCGGATGTGACGATCTGGACGCGCAACAGCTTTGTGATTGAAGGTATTCACCAGAAAAACCGCAACACGACCTATCTGCCGGAGGTGTTCCTCGACCCCGCCATTCAGGTGACGGATAATCTGGCGAAAGCGTGCGATACCGAGCTGGTGCTGCTGGTGATTCCGTCGCAGCATGTGCGCTCCACCTGCATTGCGATGGCGCAGCATCTGGATGCGAGCATTCCGGTCGTAATCTGTGCCAAGGGGATCGAGCGTGGCTCGCTGGCGCTGATGAGCGAAGTGGTGCATGCGGTGCTGCCGAATAACCCGATCGCCGTGCTCTCTGGCCCCAATTTCGCGCTGGAGGCGGCGCGCGGCAACCCCACGGCGACGACGGTGGCCTGCGCCAATATCGATATCGGCGAGCAGATCGTGTTTTCCATCGGCACATCCCTGTTTAGGCCTTATCTGCATGATGATGTGGTGGGCAGACAGGTGGGCGGCGCGGTGAAGAACGTGATCGCCATTGCCTGCGGCATTGCGCGCGGTAAGGGGCTGGGGGAGAATACGGCATCGGCCCTGATCACGCGCGCGCTCAGCGAATTGCGCCGTCTGACGGTGGCCAAGGGCGGCAAGCCGGAGACCCTGATGGGGCTTTCGGGCATCGGTGACCTGGTGCTGACCTGCACGAGCCAGACCTCGCGTAACTACTCCCTGGGTTTCCGTTTGGGGCAGGGGGAGACGCTGGACAAAATCCTGGCATCCCGAAGCGGGGTGACCGAAGGGGTGACCACGGCGGAATCCGTCATGCAGCTGGCCACCATGCTGCAGATCGACATGCCCATCTGCGAGGCCGTGCACCGTATTTTATACGAACAGGCCGATATCGAATCGGCCATCGCCGGATTGCTGGACCGCCCATTTACCAAAGAAATCTAGGCCTTAAGGAGATTTGACATGAAAAAGCTGTTCGCCACTGTTGCGTTGATGGTTGCCCTGCCGCTGACTGCCCAGGCAGGCTGGCGCGACAAGGACAACATGCCGC
>WGMV01000035.1 GCA_016124905.1 bacterium | reverse complement strand
GACAGGCGCGGCGGGGATGACTGGCAGGATGCGGCGCTTGCCGGAACCTTGCTGGAAATGCTGGCGGCGTCTTTTACGGAAAAAGTGAAGACTATGCCGAAGATGGAGATGGCCGTGCTGCATGCCACGGATGATGTGGTGGTGCCGTTTGCGCATGGGGAGAAGCTGGCACAGGCGATCGGCGCGGATTTGATAAAGCTGGACAAAGGCGGGCATGCGCCGTTTAAGGAGGCATCCGCCGTGGATGCCGTGAAGGGATGGCTGCATGACCACCTATAATCTCGCCAAGATCCGTAAGGATTTCAGCCAGGCTGCGCCCGCTTATGAGAAGGTAGCGGAACTTCAGCGCGCCATTGCCTTGAAGGTGGCGAAGAAGCTGGGGGCGTTGCCGCTGATTGGCAAGCAGGTGGCGGATCTGGGCATCGGTACCGGTTTTGTGCCGCGCCAGTGCAAAAAGAAATTTCAGTGGGTCGGCCTTGATCTGGCGGAGGGAATGCTGCAGACACTCCGGCAGGAAATGCCCAAGCTGCCTTGCGTGCTGGCGGATATGGAGCAGATTCCCTTCGCCGATGCCAGCATGGATGCGATTGTCTCCTCTCTGGCCGTGCAGTGGCTGAACGACCCGCTGGCGACCATGTGCGAGATGCGGCGCATCCTGAAACCGGGCGGGCATATGGTGATGGCGACCTTCGTGCCGCCCACGCTGCATGAGATGGTGGCGAGCTGGAAAGCGGCGCTGCCGAACCTGCCTTCGCCCATCAACCCGCTGATGGACGTGGATGCCTGGCAGAATGCGGCGCGTAATGCGGGGTTCAAGGTGCTGGAAGCGGAACTGGCGACGCATATCGAGCATTATGGGAATTTTGCGGTATTCGCCGAGCATCTCAAAGGGATCGGCGCGGGCGGCAAGCGCAATGACAGCCCGGGGCGCCTGACACCGGGAGACTTTCAGCAGCTGGCGGAAACTTATGAACGGCATTTTGCCGATGCGGAAGGCATTCGCGTGAGTTGGCATTCCTATTATTTGAGCTTATATAGGGAGTGATGCCGGATACGGTATCGTCATTCCAGCGAAAGCTGGAATCCATGTGCCTGCGTAAAGCCGAGCTAGGAAATGATGAGCGGTAAGCTGGATTCCAGCTTTCGCTGGAATGACATTTTAGAGAAAAGAAGAGTGTTGCCATGTTCATCCAGACAGAATCCACCCCCAATCCCAATGCCATTAAGTTCATGCCCGATGTGGTGGTGATGGACAAGGGCACGGCCATGTACAGCAGCGCGGAAGAAGCAAAAGGAAAGTCCCAGCTGGCGGTGGAGTTGCTGGAGATGGATGAGGTGGAGTCCGTTTTCTTCGGGCTGGATTTCATTACCGTGACGAAGAAAGATGCCGCAAGCTGGGACGTGGTGAAGCCGCTGGCGCTGACCATGATGATGGAGCATCTGCTGACCGGGCAGGCGGTTCAAGAGGATGAGGCGCCAAGCATCGACAGTGACGACCCCGTGGTGCAGCAGATTCGGGAGCTGATCGAAACCCGCGTGCGTCCGGCTGTGGCGCAGGATGGCGGGGATATTATCTTTCGCGGCTTTGTGAACGGTGTGGTGCAGCTGACGCTGCGCGGGGCCTGCTCAAGCTGTCCGAGCTCGACCATGACCTTGAAAAACGGCGTCGAAAACATGCTGAAATATTACGTGCCGGAAGTAACGGCCGTGGAAGCTGTCGCCTAGAGCGCGATTGCCGGGGCGTTGACCACCTGTGCCGCCGCCTGGCGTGCCAGATCGGCGATGTTGGTGAAATCCACCGGATGATGATGGCGGTCGGCTTCGGCCTGAAGCGAGGCGGTGAGTTCCGAACCCGCAACCGAAGCGGAGGCTTCCGGTTTGGCGTGCTGGATGAGCTGGGCCTCGGCCAGACGTTTGATGGCGGCGTCTTCCTTGGCGAAGCTGTTCAGTTTATGGGCGATAACATCGGCGCATTGGGCCGGAGACAGGTTTTCCAGGCGGGGCATGGTGAAGCTGTCATTGCCGGTTTTGATGCGTTCTTTGCGCTCGAATTTCTCACGGGTCTCGTTTTCCCGTTCAATGGAGCGGGAAAGTTTTTCTGAAAGATTTTGAAGGAACTGCTGCTGGCTGGCGGGAGTGCTGCCGGGCATGTTGACCTTTTCGGCAAACAGCATGGCGGCGCTGTTGAACAGCTCTTCCATATCCAGCCAGTTGGCCTCGCGCTTGATGCCGCCGAGCACGCCGTTGGCCACCACGTAAATAGCCGTGGAAATGGTGCGGAAAAGCAGGGCAAGCGGATCGCGCATGGCGGTCTGGTAATGCGCCATGTCGTGAAAATACTCGTTGTAGCCGGCCGGGCCGGGCTCGATCTTCATTTTCTTGACTTCTTCAGCGGTCAGATTGCGCGATACGCCGCCATTCTCGCGGTATTGCACCGTGTCGCTTTTGCGGTCGTAGCGCCATTCGGCTTTTTTGCCGTGTTTGTTCCAGCCTTCTTCCGCCAGGGCATGGGGAATGGGCAGTACGGTGCTGCCGTCGGCCAATGCGCCGCCGGTTTTGGAGATGCTGCCGCTGCGGATGGAGGCGCGCTGTTCATCCGTCAGCGGATGCACGCGGCCTTCGGGGCTGACATGGGCATAGCCGTCGCGCAGAATGGTGAGGTGGTCGCGCAGGGCGTTGCCGTCTTTGGCAATGTCCTTCCAGCTGCCGCTGCGCTCCAGCTTGACCGAGCCATCGGCGGCGGTGCTGGCCTTCACCAGGGCATAGGCGGGATTGGAGGCTGCATCGTATTTCTGCTCGGCCTGTTTGCGGAAGCGGCCGGAATTGAAGAGCTGGTAGGCGATGCTGACAAAACCAAGGAAATTGTGGTTTTTGTTGTAAGCAATCGGCTGGTTGGTATCGATTTTGGAGATTTCCCATGTCTTGCTGACGTAATCACGCACGGACTGGGGAAGCAGGCGAGTGATGGGAGAGGCAGCCCTGGCAACGGCTTCCACCGGTTTGCTAAATTTCTCGCCGCCTGCTTCAAGGCCCACGGAGGTGGCAAAGGAGGAGGTGACGATGGTGCCCTGGGCGAATGAAAGCGGGTTGCGGTGTAGGAATGAGGACATCATGAGGCCGAAGCCGCTGAAGCCGTTCAATACATTACCAAGCAGGCCGACACGGTTGCGCACTGTATCAGCACCCTGCTGGATGCGTTCGCCGGCTGAAATACCGCCTTCTTCCATGCTGAGTTCGGTGCGGATACGCTGCAGTTCAGACTGTGCCTTGGTGCCGTGTTTTTCCGGCACAAGCGCGTACATGCCCGTGGCGGCAAGGGCGGAAAAATAGAAGACGCCTTCGCCGCCGCCGGCTTTTTTCAGGGCGTTATGGTCATAAATCGGGTTGGATACGGCGCCGGTCGTATCCCCGCCCAGATAGGCAAGGGCGGCAACCTGATCGGGGTTGCGTTCCACCCCTTCCACGAATTTTTTGACAAAAGGCTTCAGCGGGCCGGCATCGACCTTGAAATCCTTGTTTTTTTGGTAGATGGGCTCAAACGGCGTATTGGTAAGAATGGTCAGCGGGTTGAAGGGCTGGCCGCGTTTTTCATCCTCAAGCGCAGCCATCCGGTCCAGAATGGCGATATTCTCTTCGGAAGCCAGGCCGGCCTGGGCCAGCTCCTCCAGCATGCCGCGAAATTCTTTCGGCGGTTTGCTGAAGCTGATGGAACGATGGTCGCCATCGTTGGTGCGCACCGTGCTGAGCTGCGGTTCAATGCCGTTTTTGCTCAGGATATTCAGCAGTTTGCCGCTGTCTTCCGTGGAAGCGCCACGGCCCAGAACCAAATGGCTCGGAGCATAACTTTTGTTGCCCAGATAAGCGATGCCTTCAACGAGAAATTTGCCGCCCTGCACAGTCATATTCCTGGTGCTATATGTTTCTCAGAGCTCCATAAGACCATATCTCTGTGACGATTTTGTTAAACGTCCATTTTTTTGCACGGCACCCATCCGTATTTTGCATCGCTTTCATTCTTAGGGGGAAACTTAAGGGCTTGCTAACCATGGTTGGTTAAGGTGGCGGTGACTATCAGGGGGTGGCATGCCATCGATTCTACATATTCCAGCCGGGCAGGTGATTTACCGCAAAGGCAGCACGGATTTTCAGGCCTATGTGCTGAAAAAAGGCAAGGTTCTGCTGACATTGGGGGATGACAGCATCCGCCAGGTGAGCCCCATTAATATATTTGGGGAGGCAGGCTGGTTTCAGCAGCCTAAGAATTGCGACGCCACTGCTGTTGAGGATTGCGAGCTCGAGGTGATCGGGCGTGACGAAGTGGAGCTTTTCTTTCAGCAGAACACGCCGGAATGGCAGCTGGCCCTGCATGCGCTGATGCAGCGGATGGTCGGCCAGCCGGAGGCCGCTAAAAAGGCCAGTGAGCATGATGTACATGAAGGCCAGGCGGCGATGACCCAGGTGGGGCAGGCGCTGCAGGGCATTCAGCAGTTGTTGAAGCAGGCCAGCCAGAATGAGGATATTTCGCCGAACGTGGCGCATTTCATGTCCTCCACCTCCATCGGTGAACTGAAACCGGATGAATTGGGGCCGCTGCAGCCTTTTCATGAAGATGACAGTGTTAATGATATTCTGGTGAACGGCACGCACAGCGTATTCGTGGAACGTCACGGCAAGCTTGAGGATACCGGGTTTCGCTTCAACAGCGACGAGGAAGTGCTGGCCATTGCGGACAAGATCGTTTCCAAAATCGGCCGCCGACTGGACCCGCACCGCCCCATGGTGGATGCGCGCCTGATCGACGGGAGCCGGGTTAACGTCATCGCGCCGCCGCTGGCCGTGGACGGGCCGACCATCTCCATCCGTAAATTCTCCCGCCGGGGGATATCGCTGGATAAGATGCAGGAACAGGGGAACGTGTCGGCTCAATTGGCCGAATTCCTGAAGATTGCGGGGCTTTGCCGCATGAATGTGCTGATTTCCGGCGGTACGGGCTCCGGTAAAACCACCTTGCTCAATGCCATCGCCCAGCATATCGACCCGGCTGAACGTATCGTGACGGTGGAGGACGCGGCGGAACTTCAGTTGCGTCAGCCGCATGTGGTGCGTCTGGAAACCAAGCCTTTGAGCACGCGCGGGCGCATTGAGGATGAGGTGAGCATGCGCGATCTGGTGAAGAACGCGCTACGCATGCGACCGGACCGTATCATCGTCGGCGAGGTGAGGGGGGCTGAGGCCTATGACATGATGCAGGCCATGAATACGGGCCATGAAGGCTCCATGAGCACCATCCACGCCAACCACCCGCGGGATGCGTTGAGCCGGCTTGAAAACATGATCACCCTGAACAACCCCAATTTCACGCTGCGCGCCATCCGGGCGCAGATTGCCTCGGCATTGCATCTCATCATCCAGGTGAGCCGCATGCGCGACGGTCACCGCCGCATTATCTACATCACCGAAGTCTGCGGGGTGGAGGGGGACGTCATCACCATGCAGGACCTGTTCACCTTCAACGTCACGGGGGAAACCAAACAGGGAAGGCTGCATGGAGATTTTGTCTGGACGGGCATTATGCCCAAAACACTGAGGAGGATCGCTTACTACGGAATGTATGAGAAACTGGGCAATATCCTGGGTGTCAAATTGCCGAAACTGTAATAGCCTTCGCCCATCATATTTATGGCCTAAGGCTGGCATCCCTACTTTAATGTGCTATAATGGCTACAAAGATAACAAAGAAAGGACATTCCCATGCAAGTTCGCGTTTCCGGTAAGAATATGGATGTCGGCGCTTCCCTTAAAAGCCATGTCGATGCGCGCATCGAGGCGGGGGTTAGCAAATATCTGGATCGGGTGGTGGATGTCGCGGTGGTGTTTCACAAGGAAAACCATCTGGTTGTGACCGATATCACGCTGAACACGGGCACCCATGCGCATATGGTGGTGAAATCCACTGCAGGCCATGACGATGCCTATAAAAGCTTTGATGCCGCGGCCGACCGTATTGAGAAACAGCTGCGCCGCTACAAGCGCCGCCTGAAAGGCCATGACAAGCCCAAGCAGGAAAGCAACAAGATCAAGCTGGCGGAAGTGACCCAGCATGTGTTCTCCGGCCATGAGGAGGAGGCGCATGACGACACGCCGCTGGTGATTGCCGAACTGCCGATGGACCTGCTGCACCTGACGGTGAGCGAGGCCGTGATGAAGCTGGACCTGGAAGACCTGCCGGTGCTGCTGTTCATCAATAACGGCAGCGACAGCCTGAATGCGGTGTATCGCCGCCCGGACGGCAATATTGCCTGGATCGACCCCAGTATGGTGGTAAACAGCATGCGTAAAGCCGGGTAGGTACCAGTAAGCATGGCGCTTTCAAAACTTATTGAGGAAAAATGCATTTATGCCGGTGTGCATGCTGCAAGCGTTAAAAGCTTGCGCAATGCCATCGGCGACGGCATGCATCACCGCCTGGGGTTGGCCAAGCCTGCGGTTGCGCAGATTGTGGCCAACGCGGATGCCTGGAAGGATGCCTATATGCAGGACGGGCTGGCCGTGGTGCCGCTGCCCTGTGAGACGGCAAGCACCAAATTGTTGTTTTTTCTTCTTTCAAAACCGCTGGATATGAAGGCGGGCGATCATATACCCATCGACATGGTCGTGGTTCTTTGTTACCCGGCGCAGGAGGCAGCCACGCGGCTGCAAACCATGGCAACGGTCAGCCGACGCCTGAGAAATCAGGATCTTCGCAAGCAGCTGCGCGGGGTGCAGGATGCATCCGCGGCCTATGTGCTGCTGATGCGCAATGACCAGGATCAAGCCGCTTAAATCATCCCTTCATTCGTTAAAATCGCTTTGCTGCACCGCACATGCTGCGGCGCAGCAAAGCGATTGTATTTACTAAAGAAAAAGTTTTTTGTGTTATTCATAATGAGATAAATCGCGCATAATTAATGGCTTAACCAAATGGGTTGCTTCCGCCAGCGAAAGGGCTAAACACAGGTCACAAAAACGTCACAGATTTGTGGCAAAATAAGGGGGCTCAGGAGGAATTAACGTGGCTTCAAGTTATTATTTTCCGAAAAAATCCCGCCAGGCGGAAACAAAAACCGGCTTTCAGTTCGCTGAGGTCAGCCAGGATTATGATGTAAAAAAGCCCGGCTTCAGGGCAACGCTATATTTTGATCCTTCAGATACGCAGGCCATTGAAAAGGTTCGCGGCCTTGTAACAGCTCATGAAGGGCTGGAAATGATCGCCGATCAGGTGTTTGAGGAAACGGAATTCTCCCTCGACCCCGAAACGGGCAAACGTATTGAGAGCAAAGTTCCCCAGCAGTTGTTCCATCTTAAGGGCAAGGGGTATTTCCACCAGATTTCCGGCCAATTGCAGGGCGATGGCGCCTTGCCGGAGCTGAAAGAGGAAGCCACGCTTGAGCGCGGGCTGCGCGAATTCCGCGATTCCATGGACCCGATGAAGCTTCGCGGCTGGCTGGGGCAGGTATCCCAGGTTCATTCCGTGCTTTCCGGCATGGAGCGCGGCAACCACAATATTCTCAATTCCGCGCTTAACAGCACGGTGTGGAACCTGCCGCTGCTGGCCGTGGGCGGCGCGCGCCGTTTCGACCAGGGCGCGATGAAAAAATTCAAGGAAGACCTGGTTAATTACTACCATCTGGAAGGCCAGACGGCGGATGCGGTGCGCAGCTACGACCGCGAACAGAATGTCGGTGATTTCATCAAGCGCAACTCGCAGGTGATGACCGATATCGGCAAAATGCCGGGAGATATCATGACCATTGCCGCCGGCGCCCAGGAAGTGCGCACGGCCATGAAAGGCCATGAAGAGGGCAAGGGCGCGCATGTGTTCAGCGGCAGCTCTCTGTTCATGAACGGCGTGCTTTCCTTCATGTCCAAGTTTTTTACCACGGTGACCCTGCGTAAGGATGACCGTGAGCGCTATTTTCAGGAAAACAAGGATGTGGCGAACCGTATTCATGAGGATTCGGAACTGCGCGACATCATTGAGCGCCTGAAGGAAAAACAGCAGCCGTGGGAACGCACGAGCGGCCACAAGCCATACGGTATCGCGCTTGAGAATTTCATGGACCGTTTTGGCGTGGGCGAACAATTCAGCCCGCGTACCAATTTTGGCCGCTTTATGTACAAACTGCTGGATCGCTTCGATCTTCGCAACCTGACCGACCTGGTGAAGCATGTGGGCGTGTGGGACGCACTGCGCATCAACGGCCAGGTTATTTCAGGCGCGCTTGATATCGTCTCCAACACCGTGTTCCGCATGTTCGCCTCTTTCTCGACCGAGTTCAAGGATGGGAAAAAGGGCTTTGACTTCAATATGTTCATGTCGAGCGTCTGGATCAATATCAGCCGCGTGCTGCAGATTCAGGCAGACAGTAACGTGACCGATTTCGATATCGACCAGGCAGCCCAGCTCAATGCCCGCATCCTTGTTGGCAAAGGCATTGCCGACGATGAAAAGGCGATTTTCGACACAGCCACCATGCTGCGCGGTTACGTGACCAATTATGAGCACCAGAAGATCTACACGATTGAGAAGCTCTGCGACATTATCCGCGAGGAAGCGCACAAGCTGGTGCCGGATCAACTGCTCACGCAGACGACGCTTGAACATCAGCCGGAGCTTCAGCCCTCCAGAGCATGATTGCCCCCTGATACGCGATAGTCTAAACCTCCATCATGAACGTGATGGAGGTTTTTTTATGTCAGAGCCAGTCGATCCGCGCGCGGTTGCGCAGATATTCACCGAAGCACGCACCCACACCGCCTGGCTGGACAAGGATGTGCCGGATGATCTGCTGCATCACATCTACGACATCATGAAGTTCGGCCCCACCTCGGCCAATTGCTGCCCGTTGCGGATTGTGTTCGTCAAATCGCCCGAAGCCAAGGAAAAGCTCAAACCCTGCCTGGATGGCGGGAATGTGGAAAAAACCATGAAAGCGCCGGTAACGGCAATATTGGCCATGGATATGGAATTTTATGAGAAAATGCCCAAGCTTTTCCCCCATAACCCGGGTGCGAGGGAATGGTTTGCCGGAAAGGACGCCTATATTCAAAGCACGGCGTTCCGTAACAGCAGCCTTCAGGGGGCTTATTTCATGCTGGCGGCAAGGGCGCTGGGGCTGGATTGCGGGCCCATGTCAGGCTTCAAGAATAAAATGGTGGATGAAGTATTTTTTGCCGGTACTAAGAATCAATCAAACTTTTTATGCAATCTTGGATATGGCGATGTAAGCACGCTTCATCCCCGAAGCCCGCGTTTGGATTTCGATGAAGCAGCAACCATTGCATAAGGCGCTGATGTTATGAGACTTAAAGGCAAAATTGCGATTGTTACCGGTTCCACCAGCGGCATTGGCCTGGCCATTGCGGAAGAGCTGGCGCGGGAAGGCGCGCACCTGATGCTGAACGGGTTCGGCACGGCGGAACAGATAGATGCGGCCAAGAAGCGCGTGACGGCGTTTGACGGCAAAGCCGAATATCACGGCGCGGACGTGACCAAATCCGACGAAATTGAGGATATGGTGCAAAAGACCGTTCGCGATCTCGGCGGGCTGGATATTCTGGTCAATAACGCGGGCATTCAGTTTGTGGCGCCGGTGGAGGAATTTCCCGAGGATAAATGGCACGCCATTCTCTCCACCAACCTGAGCGCGGCGTTTTACGGCATTAAATCCGCCCTGCCGCATATGCGCAAGCAGGGGAGCGGGCGTATCATCAACATCGCTTCGGCGCATGGTCTGGTGGCATCGCACGGCAAGGCCGCCTATGTGGCGGCGAAACATGGCCTTGTGGGACTGATGAAGGTTGTGGCGCTTGAGGCGGCCGAAGACGGTATCACCTGCAACGCCATCTGCCCGGGGTGGGTGGATACGCCCCTGGTGCGCAAGCAGATTGAGGACCGGGCCAAGGCCAACGGTACCAGCATTGAACAGGAAACCAAGGCGCTGATCGGCGAAAAACAGCCGAACAAGCGCTTCACAACGCCTGCGGAAATCGGCCGCATGGCGGTCTATCTTGCCAGTGAGGATGGACAACCCATTACCGGCACCACGCTTTCCATCGATGGTGGATGGACGGCCTGGTAGTCATTTCTCCTCAGGGGGGACCGTCAGGAGGGCGGAAATGAAACGGTTTTCGGTAGCGCTTACAGGCGCTTTGTTATGCCTGCTGCTGATGGCGGTGTTTTTCGGCGCCGCGACGGAAGCCTCGCCCGTGGTGCGCAACAAGCTGACCACGGCCTCCCTTTTGCTCGACCGTTCCAGCGTGAAGCCCGGGGAGAAATTCTGGGCCATGATGATGCTGGAGATCAAGCCGGGATGGCATACTTACTGGCAAAACCCCGGCGATTCCGGCATGGCCACGCACATGAACTGGAAGCTGCCTGAGAACTGGCAGGCCAGCAGCATTTACTGGCCGACGCCGAAAAGGATTTATACCGGCACGCTTGCCAGTTATGCCTATCAGGATATTGCCTTTCATCCCGTGAGCATCACGGTGCCGCAAACGGCCGCCAACGGCAAATATACGCTGAAGCTGGATGGCGAATGGCTGGTATGCCATGAGATATGCATTCCAGAGTTCGGCAGCTTTACCGCCGATATCACCGTGGGAAACAGCAACCGGCGCACCGATAATGCCGAATTGATCGACAGTGTTCTGGACGATCTGCCGAAAGGCCTGGCTTCCAAGGGCAGCTACACCGTTCATACGGGGCTAATGCGCATTAAGCTGCCTCAGGAAATCGCCAACCCGACCGGGGGCATTCTTATGCCACTGGACGGGATTATTCTGGACCATGCGGCCATGCAGAAATGGCAGGATGGTGTGATTGAGGTGAAAACCCCGCTGACCGCGGCCACCAAAAACTGGCGGGCGCTGTGGGTGGATGAGGCGGCCAAGCAGGCGGTTCAGTTTGAGGTTACACCCTCCACGACCCTGGCTTTGCCCGAGCATCCCGGGTTATGGCGGGCTCTTTTCTTCGCATTGCTGGGCGGGTTGATTCTCAATGCCATGCCGTGCGTGTTTCCGGTTCTGTCGCTCAAGGCGCTGGCGCTGGCTAAAAAGGCGCATCTGCAGCGACGCGAAGCCTTGATGCTGGCCGGGGCCTACAGCTTTGGCGTGATTCTCAGCTTCCTGGCCATGGCCGGGGTTCTGGTGGCGCTTCGCCATGCGGGTGAGCAGATCGGCTGGGGCTATCACATGCAGTCTCCGGTATTTGTGCTGTCGCTGGCGCTGCTGTTATTCGTGGTGGGGCTTTCTCTTTCGGGATTGGTGCATATTTCCTCCCGCTTTTCGGGCTTTGGCGGCCGGCTGACATCGGGGCAGGGATTGCGCGCCAGCTTTTTCACCGGTGTTCTGGCCACCCTGGTGGCCACGCCTTGCACCGCGCCTTTCATGGCGCCCGCCATCGGTTATGCGCTGCTGCAATCCACCCCGGTGGTGCTGCTTATCTTCGGTGTGCTTGGGCTGGGGCTGGCATTGCCCTATCTGCTGATCGGGCTGTTTCCGGCCATGCTGCATGTGCTGCCGAAGCCCGGCGCGTGGATGGATCGTTTCAAGCAGTTCCTGGCATTTCCCATGTATGCATCGAGCCTGTGGCTGCTGTGGGTGCTGGCCCAGCAGGCGGGCCCGGCGGCGCTTGGCATGGGGATGCTTTCCATGTTGACGCTGGTGTTTCTATGCTGGTGCTGGCCGCTGACGGCTGCATGGCACAAGGCGCTGCGTATCGGCCTGCTTCTGCTTGGCCTGTGCCCGTTGGCGGCATCGCTGGTGCTGGCGAATGGCGCGGAGGTGCAGCGGCAGAACACGCAGGCAATGGACAGTGTACCTTACAGCGAGGAAACGCTGCGCTCCCTGCGCACGCAGGAAAAACCCGTGCTGCTCGACGCCACAGCCGCCTGGTGCATCACCTGCAAGGTGAATGAGCGCGTGGCGATCAAAACACCCGCAGTACAGGCGCTGTTGAAGGAAAAGCATATTACCTTCATGGTGGCGGACTGGACGAACCAGGACCCCGCCATCACACGGCTGTTGCAGGAATTCGGGCGGAGTGGTGTGCCGATGGTGGTGTTTTATCCGCCGAAAGGCGACCCGAAACTATTGCCGGAAATCCTGACCGAGTCTATAGTGCTTGGCGAATTGGATTCATTCTAAGCTGTCTTGTCCCCGGGCGAATCCAGCCGTTCAATCGATTATTCCATGGAGAAGGTGCATGCGCGCGTTACTGGCGGTTTTGTTCTCAACATTTGTGATGCTGGCGGGCGCGGCCCATGCCGATGTCAAAATCGGCGATAAGCCGGATTTCAGCGGTAAGGACGCATTGAGCGGCAAGGAATTTCATCTGAAAGACCAGGCCGGCAAGATCGTGGTGCTGGAATGGACCAACCCGGAATGCCCTTTTGTCAAAAAACATTACGGCAGCGACAATATGCAGGCGCTGCAGAAAGAGCTGACCGGCAAAGGCGTGGTATGGGTTTCCATCAACTCCTCCGCCAAAGGCAAAGAGGGCTATGAAACCGACGCGGAAGCCAAGAAAAGCGTTGAAGCCGCAAAGGCATCGCCAAGTTTCAAGCTGCTGGACCCGAGTGGCGCCATCGGCAAGCAATTCGGCGCAAAAACCACGCCGCATATGTTTGTGATCGGCAAGGATGGTTCGGTAGCCTATATGGGCGCGATTGACGATGACAGCTCCGCCAACCCGGCCAATGTAGCCAAGGCTAAAAACTATGTGCGCACGGCTGTTAACGAGCTGCTGGAAGGCAAGCCGGTGAGCGAGACGACGACCCAGTCCTATGGCTGTTCGGTAAAATATTGATGGGGGTTTCAGGCCTCGCCTGATTTAGCGGCGAGTTTGACTTTTCCTTAGTTTTCATAAGTAAGAACGCGGTGGAATAATTCTGCCGCGTTCTTTTTTATTTTTTCATGCGGATGCGCTTGCAATTTGCATCAAAGCGCGTTACTTAGCGGCCCTCTTGAATGCATGTGCGGGTGTAGCTCAGTTGGTTAGAGCGCAGGCCTGTCACGCCTGAGGTCGCGGGTTCGAGCCCCGTCACTCGCGCCATTGTCCGGCGCCTTCTTCGCACATGCTGATTCGCTTCGCTCCAATATCTTGTGGTTCTAACGGATGTTTCATTACCAGCAATGGTATTGAGAATGTTTTGCAATGCAGAAAGAGGCTTTTCATCGGTGATGCTTTGCACTATACCGAAACACGGAGTTTTTGAGCATCCGGGGTTCCATGCAACAGGTAGTCGCCTCCTATTTCCCTATCCTTGTGTTTCTGGCCATTGCCATTGGCCTTTCGCTTGTGATGGTGGTGCTGCCCTTCATTGTGGCATCCCGCAAGCCGGACAATGAAAAGCTTTCCGCCTATGAATGCGGGTTCGATCCGTTCGGCGATGCGCGCATGGTGTTCGATGTGCGGTTTTATCTGGTGGCGATTCTGTTCATCATTTTCGATCTGGAAATTGCGTTTCTCTTTCCATGGGCGGTCACGCTCGGCAAAATCGGCCTGTACGGCTTCTGGTCGATGATGGTGTTCCTGACGGTGCTGACGGTCGGGTTTGCCTATGAATGGAAAAAAGGCGCGCTGGAGTGGGAATAGGTTATGGGCTTGAATAATCAACGTATCGCACCGATCACGACACCGCAGCTGGTGAACGCGCAGGGGGCTCCGCTTTCCGGCAAGCCGGTGCCTGCGGGCAAGGATCAGGACGCGATCCTGAATCAGGTGATGGACGAGTTCAACGACAAGGGCTTCGTTGTGGCCCAGCTGGATAAGCTGGTGGCATGGGCGCGCAGCGGCTCGCTGTGGCCGATGACCTTCGGCCTGGCCTGCTGTGCGGTGGAAATGATGCAGGGCGCGGCCAGCCGTTACGACATGGATCGTTTCGGCGTGGTGTTTCGCCCAAGCCCCCGTCAGTCGGACGTGATGATTGTGGCCGGTACGCTGACCAACAAGATGGCCCCGGCGCTGCGCCGTGTGTATGACCAGATGGCCGAGCCGCGCTATGTGCTTTCCATGGGCTCATGTGCCAATGGCGGCGGGTATTACCATTATTCCTATTCCGTGGTGCGCGGGTGCGACCGCATTGTGCCGGTGGATGTGTATGTGCCGGGCTGCCCGCCGACGGCAGAAGCCCTGATTTACGGCATTTTGCTGCTTCAGCGCAAAATCCGCCGTACGACCAGCATTGCGAGGTAACATGCGTGAGGACCTGATTTCGCTGGCACAGTATATCGAGAAGAAGGCCGGGCCGCTGGTGGCGGGCGGTCTGTTCATCAATGGCGAGCTGGTGCTGGAAGCCGAGCGTGAGCATATCATCGGGCTGCTGAAGTTTTTGCGGGACGACCCGAAATGCGAATTCAAAATGTTTACGGATATTTCCGGCGTGGATTACCCGCAGTGCGAAGAGCGCTTCGAGATCGTCTATCACCTGATGAGCCTGACGCATAACCGCCGCATCCGCGTGAAGGTGTGGACGGATGAGCTGACGCCGGTACCTTCGGCGGTGGATGTGTTCGCCGGGGCGAACTGGTATGAGCGTGAGGTGTATGACCTTTATGGCGTGTTCTTTTCCGGCCATCCGGATCTGCGCCGTATTTTGACGGATTACGGCTTTGACGGCCACCCGCTGCGCAAGGATTTTCCGCTGACGGGTTTTGTGGAAGTGCGCTACGACCCTGAGCAGCGTCGCGTGGCCTATGAGCCGGTGAAGCTGACGCAGGATTTTCGCAATTTCGATTTCCTCAGCCCATGGGAAGGGGCGGATTATCCGCGCCCGACGCATGTGCCGGGGGAGGATGCCAAACCGGCTACTGACAATACCAAAGGCAAGGTCGCATGACGCAGGCCCCTATGAACCAAGATGTTGAGATCAAAAACCTGTCGCTGAATTTCGGCCCGCAGCACCCGGCCGCGCATGGCGTGCTGCGCCTGGTGCTGGAGCTGGACGGCGAGGTGGTGGAGCGCGCGGACCCGCATATCGGCCTGCTGCACCGTGGCACGGAAAAGCTGATCGAGTATAAGACCTATACCCAGGCATTGCCTTATTTCGACCGGCTGGATTATGTGGCGCCGCTGTGCCAGGAACATGCATTTGCGCTGGCAGTGGAAAAGCTGCTGGGCTGCGAGGTGCCGCTGCGCGCGCAATATATCCGCGTACTGTTCGCCGAGATTTCACGCATCCTGAACCATCTGCTCAACATCACCACGCAGGCGCTGGATGTGGGGGCGATGACGCCGCTGCTCTGGATGTTTGAGGAGCGTGAAAAGCTGCTTGAATTCCAGGAGCGCGCCAGCGGTGCGCGGTTTCACGCGGCCTATTTCCGTCCGGGCGGGGTGCATCAGGATATTCCGAAAGGGATGCTTGAGGATATCGACGCGTTCTGTGATTCCTTCCTCAAGGTGATGAAGGATATGGAAGACCTGCTGACGGATAACCGCATCTTTAAGCAGCGTATGGTGGATATCGGCGTGGTGACGCGTGAGGATGCCTGCAACTGGGGCTTTTCCGGCGCGATGCTGCGCGGCAGCGGCGTTCCCTGGGATTTGCGCAAGGCGCAGCCTTACGACGTGTATGACAAGATGGATTTCAAAGTGGCCATCGGCAAGAACGGTGATTGCTATGACCGTTACCTGCTGCGGGTGGAGGAAATCTATCAATCCATCCATATCATGCGCCAGTGTATTGAGCAGATGCCCGCCGGCCCGGTGATCACGGAAGACCCGCGCATCGCGCCGCCGCGCCGTGAGATTGCCAAGCGTACGATGGAAGGGTTGATCAACCACTTCAAACTCTACACGGAAGGCTTCAACGTGCCCGCGGGTGAAACCTACACGGCCGTGGAAGCGCCGAAAGGCGAATTCGGCGTGTATCTGGTTTCGGACGGGACGAACCGGCCGTACCGCTGCAAGATCCGCGCGCCGGGGTTTGCGCATTTGCAGGCGCTGGATTTCATGACGCGCGGCCACATGCTGCCCGACGTGGTGGCGGTGATTGCGACGCAGGATATCGTGTTTGGTGAAATTGACCGGTAGGAGCCCAAGACCTTGATGTTTCATCCAGCTAAGGAACAACCGGAGAGCTTCGCTTTTTCGAGCGAATATCAGAAAAAGGTTGATGTTGTTCTGAAAAAATACCCAGCGGGCAAGCAGGCCAGTGCTATTTTGCCGCTGTTTGATCTGGCGCAGCGCCAGTGCGGCGGGTGGCTGCCGCGCGCGGCAATCGAGACGGTGGCGCATATGCTGCGCATCCCAGTGATGCGCGCTTATGAGGTGGCGAGTTTTTACAGCATGCATAACCTGGCGCCGGTGGGGGAGCATTTCATTCAGGTGTGCCGCACGACGCCGTGCTGGCTGCGTGGGTCGGAGGATATTCTCAAAGCCTGCAAGGACAAGCTCGGCGTGGGGATGAAACAGACCACGGCGGACGGCAAGTTCACGCTGGTGGAGGTGGAATGCCTCGGCGCGTGCGCCAACGCACCGATGGTGCAGATCAATGACGATTATTACGAAGACCTGACGCCCGACCAGATGAAGAGCATCATTGACCAGCTGGCCGCGGGCAAAAGCGTGAAGCCGGGGCCGCAGAACGGCCGGTTGCATTCATGCCCGGAAGGCGGGCCGACCACGCTGAAGACGGCCACGCTAAAAATGGCGGGCGACAAGAAATCCTCCAAGAAAAAAGGCGCGTGAGATGCTGAGCGATAAGGACCGTATCTTCACCAACCTTTACGGCCAGGAAGGCGCTGACCTGGATTCCGCCATGGCGCGTGGTGACTGGCAGGGGCTGAAGTCGCTGTTTGCCAAGGGGCCGGATGCGATCATCGAGCTGGTAAAAGCCTCCGGGTTGCGCGGGCGCGGTGGGGCGGGTTTCGCCACGGGCATGAAATGGTCCTTCATGCCGAAGGAGGTGAAGGACAAGCCGCATTACCTGGTGGTGAACGCGGATGAGAGCGAGCCCGGCACCTGCAAGGACCGGGAGATTATGCGTAACGAGCCGCACAAGCTGCTGGAGGGCTGCCTGATCGGCGGTTTCTGCATGCGGGCGCATGCGGCGTATATCTATATCCGCGGGGAATATTACCGCGAGGCCGAGGCGCTGGAGCGCGCGGTGGCGGAGGCCTATAAGGCCGGGATGCTTGGCAAGAATGCCGCTGGAACGGGCTGGGAATTTCATATTTACGTCCATCGTGGGGCAGGGGCTTATATCTGCGGTGAGGAAACCGCGTTGCTGGAAAGCCTGGAAGGCAAAAAGGGCCAGCCGCGCCTGAAGCCGCCATTCCCTGCCGGTGCGGGACTTTATGGCTGCCCGACGACGATCAATAACGTGGAAACCATTGCCGTGGTGCCGACCATCCTGCGCCGCGGGCCGGAATGGTTCGCCGCACTGGGCAAGCCGAACAATACGGGCACCAAAATTTTCTCCATTTCCGGGCATGTGAACCATCCATGCAACGTGGAAGAGGAGATGGGCATCGGCTTGCGTGAGTTGATCGAAACCCATGCGGGTGGTGTGCGCGGCGGGTGGGACAATCTGCTGGCTGTTATCCCGGGCGGGTCGTCCGTGCCGGTGCTGCCCAAGCATATCTGCGATACGGTGACGATGGATTTCGACAGCCTGCGCGCTGTTCAGTCTGGTCTGGGCACGGCGGCGGTGATCGTGATGGATAAAAGTACGGATATTGTGGAAGCGATCGCCCGGCTGTCGCATTTTTACATGCATGAATCCTGCGGGCAATGCACGCCTTGCCGCGAGGGCACGGGCTGGATGTATCGCAGCATGAAGCGCATGGTGATTGGCGATGCGAAAATCAGCGACATCGACCAGTTGCTGGATGTGGCCAGCCAGGTGGAAGGCCATACGATCTGTGCGCTGGGGGATGCTGCTGCGTGGCCGATCCAGGGGCTTATCCGCCATTTCCGTCCTGAGCTGGAGCGCCGCATCACGGAATATCAGCGCACGAAAGTGAAGTTGCCCGGGCATCACAAGCCCGTGAACCCTACCCATATACACGCCGCCTAGGAGCCCATGAGCATGGTCAAACTCGTTGTTGATGGTCAGGAAGTGGAAGTACCGGCAGGGGCGACGGTGCTTCAGGCATGCGAAGCCGCCGGGCAGGAAATTCCGCGCTTTTGTTACCATGAGCGCCTGGCGATTGCCGGGAATTGTCGCATGTGCTTGGTGGAAGTGGAGCGCGCGCCCAAGCCTGTGGCCAGCTGCGCCATGCCGGCGGGCGAGGGGATGGTGGTGAAGACCAACAGCCCGATGGTGAAAAAAGCCCGTGAAGGGGTGATGGAATTTCTGCTGATCAACCACCCGCTGGATTGCCCGATCTGCGATCAGGGCGGCGAGTGCGATTTGCAAGACCAGGCGATGGGTTATGGCCGCGGTGAAAGCCGCTTTCACGAACATAAACGCGCGGTGGAAGAGAAATTCATGGGGCCGCTGGTGAAAACCCAGATGACCCGCTGCATCCATTGCACGCGCTGTGTGCGTTTTGCGCAGGATGTGGCCGGTGTGCCAGAGCTTGGGGCGATCGGCCGTGGCGAGCATATGGAAATCACGACCTATCTGGACCAGACGATTACGTCCGAACTGTCGGGCAATCTGGTGGATTTGTGCCCCGTGGGCGCATTGACGTCGCGTCCTTATGCGTTCCGTGCCCGCCCATGGGAGCTGCGCCCGGTGGAAAGCATCGACGTGCTGGATGCGGTTGGCAGCAATATTCGCGTAGATGTGCGCGGGCGCGAGGTGATGCGCATTCTGCCGCGTATCCATGAGCAGGTGAACGAGGAATGGATCAGCGATAAAACGCGCCATGCATGCGATGGGCTGCGCGCGCAGCGTCTTGATCGTCCCTATGTCCGCAAGGGCGGCAAGCTTCAGCCCGCAAGCTGGGAGGAGGCCTTCCAGACCATCGCCGCCAAGATGGATGGCGTAAACCCTGACCGGGTCGCCGCGATTGCGGGCGACCTGGTGGAGGTAGAGAGCATGTTCGCCCTGAAGGAGCTGCTCCAGCACCTGCGCGTGCAAAATATGGATTGCCGCCAGGACGGCAGCCAAGTCGATGCGGGCGTGCCGGTTTCCTACCGCTTTAACAGCACGATTGCGGGCGTTGAGCAGGCGGATGCGGTGCTGCTGATTGGCACGAATCCGCGCCTGGAAGCGCCGCTGGTGAACACGCGCCTGCGCAAGGCATATCTGAAAAGCAGGCTGAAACTGGCCGCGATCGGTGAGCCCTGCGAGCTGACCTACCCCGTGGAATGGCTTGGAAACAAGCCTGAGCTGATCACCAAGGGCGAGGCGGTTGCCAAATTCTTTGCCAAGAGCGAACGGCCGATGATCATTGTCGGGCAGGGGGCGCTCAACCGTGACGATAGCGGGGCGATTCTTCAGGCGCTTTACAAGCTGGCCGGGCAGATTGGCCTGGTGAAGGACGGCTGGAACGGCTTTAATGTGCTGCACACGGCGGCGGGCCGTGTGGGCGGGCTGGATATCGGCTTTGTGCCCGGGGCCAATGGCCGCAGCACGTCGCAGATTCTGGATGCCGCTGAAGCCGGTAACATGGATGTGGTGTTTCTGCTGGGGGCGGATGAGCTGGATACCAGGCGCCTGGGCAAGGCTTTCGTGGTGTATCAGGGGCATCATGGCGATGCCGGGGCAATGCGGGCGGATGTGATTCTGCCAGGGGCGGCCTATACGGAAAAGGACGGCACCTATGTGAATACGGAGGGGCGCGTACAGCGTACGGCCGTAGCCGTACTGCCGCCAGGCGAGGCCCGTGAGGACTGGAAGATTATTCGTGCACTGTCCGATTATCTCAAGCATCCGCTGAATTATGATACGCTTGAGGCGTTACGCGCCGATCTTGGCGAGCAATATCCGCATCTGCTGGAGCTGGATGCCATCCGCCCCGTGAAATGGCAGGCGTTCGGAGGCAAGGGCGCTATCGGGAATGCTCCATTTGCTCAGGTTATCGAGAATTTCCATATGACCGACCCGATCAGCCGCGCGTCCAAAACCATGGCGGAATGCACGCGCGCCCTGCAACAACTATCTTCCAAAGAGGCGGCCTGACATGGATTGGCAGAGCATTCTTAATGAATACCTGATGCCGCTGCTGCAATTGCTGGGGCATATCCTGCTGGTGCTGGTGCCATTGATTGGCGCGGTGGCCTACCTGACGCTGATGGAGCGCAAGGTGATTGCCGCCATGCAGCTGCGCGTGGGGCCGAACGTGGTTGGGCCTTTCGGGCTTTTGCAGCCGATTGCGGACGGTATGAAGCTGATGTTCAAGGAGCCCATCATTCCGTCGGGCGCGAACAAGCTGCTGTTCCTGCTGGCGCCGATGATCACCTTCATGCTGGCATTGCTTGGCTGGGCGGTTATTCCATTCGCCGAACAAGGCGCGGTGGCCAATATCAATGTGGGGGTGCTGTACCTGCTCGCGATTTCCTCGCTCGGGGTTTACGGCATCATCATCGCCGGGTGGGCGAGCAACTCCAAATACGCCTTTTTTGGGGCGATTCGCTCGGCCGCGCAGATGGTTTCCTATGAGGTTTCCATCGGTCTTATCATCATTACGGTGTTACTGTGCGTGGGCTCTCTGAATCTGTCGGATATCGTGATGGCGCAGAAGAAGATGTGGTTCGTGATTCCGCTGTTCCCGATGGCGATTGTGTTCTTTGTTTCCACGCTGGCGGAGACCAACCGCCACCCGTTCGATTTGCCCGAGGCCGAGGCCGAACTTGTGGCCGGTTATAACGTGGAATATTCCTCCATGCCTTTTGCGCTGTTTTTCCTTGGGGAATATGCCAACATGATCCTGATGAGCGGGATGAGCACCATCCTGTTCCTGGGAGGCTGGCTGCCGCCGATGGATATGCCGGCATTGAACATGGTTCCCGGGCTGGTCTGGTTTGTGCTGAAGGTCGTGTTCATGTTGTTCTGTTTCATCTGGATGCGGGCGACCCTGCCGCGTTACCGTTATGACCAGCTTATGCGCATTGGCTGGAAATTCTTCTTGCCTTTCACATTGTTATGGGTGGTTCTTACCGCCGGATTTTTAATTTATACCGGCAATTTGCCCGCCTAAGGAGTTGATATAATGCTTAATTATGCGGGCAGAGTCTTTTTTCTGAAAGAGATCGTGTACGGGTTGTGGCTGACGCTTTTCTACATGTTCAAGCCCAAGGTCACGTTGAATTATCCTTTTGAAAAAGGGCCTTTAAGCCCTCGTTTTCGTGGGGAGCATGTGCTGCGCCGCTATGCCAATGGCGAGGAACGCTGCATTGCCTGCAAACTCTGCGAGGCCATTTGTCCGGCACAGGCCATCACCATTGAAGCCGAAGTGCGTCCCGACGGCAGCCGCCGCACCACGCGGTACGACATTGATATGACCAAATGCATTTATTGCGGTTTTTGCCAGGAGGCATGCCCGGTGGATGCCATCGTTGAAGGGCCGAATTTCGAATTCGCGACCGAAACGCGCGAAGAGCTTTACTATAATAAGGAAAAACTCCTTGCCAATGGCGACCGGTGGGAGGCTGAAATTGCAGCTAACCTGCTGGACGATGCGCCCTACCGTTAAACCAGATGCTGTGGTGTTTTGAAGATGCATAACAACATGTCGACATTGTGGAACGGCCAAGCTATAGCTCAGGCGATTGAGGTATCCCGATGATTGCCACCATTTTATTCTACCTGTTCGCGGCATTGCTGATTTTGGGCGGCCTGACGGTGGTGACCACCAAAAAGCCCGTGCATGCCGTGCTGATGCTGATTTTCTGCTTTTTCAACGCAGCGGCGCTTTTCCTGCTGATCGGGGCGGAATATCTCGCCATGACGCTGGTCATTGTTTATGTGGGCGCGGTGGCGATTCTGTTTCTCTTCGTCGTGATGATGCTGGATGTAAACCTGGTAAGCGTGAAGCAGGGCTTTAACCGGATGCTGCCGCTTGGGCTGGTGATGCTGGCCGGCTTTGTTGCGCTGGTTTATGAGCGTCTGTCACCGGATATCAAAAAAATTCCTGCGGGTGCTGCAACGGATGGGGTGACCAATGTTCACGCCATCGGCGCCCAGCTTTACACGAGCTATATTTATCCGTTCCAGCTTTCCGGGCTCATCCTGCTGGTGGCGATGGTCGGGGCCATTATGCTGACGCTGCGCCACCGCAAGGATGTGCGCCGCCAGGTTGTACGCAAGCAGGTGATGCGTAAGAAAAAGGACGGCGTGGCGCTGGTGGATGTCAAGACAGGTAGCGGGGTGTAGGTATGGATGCGGTGTTTTTTCAGAATATCTCGCTTGAGCATTATGTGCTGGTTTCCGCCACATTGTTTGCTATCGGTATTTTCGGCATCGTGGCCAACCGTAAGAACGTCATCACGCTTCTGATGTCGGTGGAGCTGATGCTGCTGGCGGTGAATATCAACCTGGTGGCCTTTTCGGTTCAGCACGGGCATTACACGGGGCAGATATTCTCCCTGTTCATTTTAACGGTCGCGGCGGCTGAGGCCGCCATCGGCCTTGCCATTCTCGTCGTCTTCTATCGCAGCCATGGCAGCATCGCCGTGGATGAAGCCAGCCAGTTGAAAGGGTAACGCAACATGGCGCTCTGGGTTGTTTTACTGCCGCTGATCGGGTTTCTGCTTGCCGGAACGACGGTGCGTTTTATTTCGCCGCGCATCGCGCAGATTGTGACCGTGCTGCCGATGATCGGATCGGCTGTGCTGGCGGGCATGGTGTTTAACGATGTGGTGATGAACAAGCATGCGTTTGTGCAGGACATTGCACCGTGGATTTCCGTCGGCAATCTTAACATCCACTGGGCGCTGCATCTGGATGCGCTGACAGCCGTTATGCTGATTGTGGTGACATGGGTTTCCACCGTGGTGCATATCTACTCGGTCGGCTATATGAGCCATGACCCGCATCCGCAGCGATTCATGGCTTATCTGTCGTTGTTCACTTTCTGCATGCTGATGCTGGTGACGGCCGATAATTTCATTCAACTGTTTCTCGGCTGGGAAGGGGTGGGGCTTGCGTCCTATCTGCTGATCGGTTTCTGGTTCAAGCGCGAATCTGCCAATGCGGCTTCGATGAAGGCGTTTATTGTAAACCGGGTCGGGGATTTCGGGATGGTGCTGGGCATTCTGCTGATTTATCTCACCTTCGGCACGCTGACATTTGGCGATGTATTTGCCGCGGCGGGAAGCTCCGCCTACCTTACCCATACGACCTTCTTTCTCGGGCATGAGTGGCATACGATCACGCTGATCTGCCTGCTTCTGTTCATTGGCTGTATGGGAAAATCCGCCCAGTTCGGTCTGCATACCTGGCTGCCGGACGCCATGGAAGGTCCTACGCCTGTTTCCGCGCTCATTCACGCGGCGACCATGGTGACGGCGGGTGTTTTCCTTGTTGCGCGTTGTTCCCCACTGTTTGAGCTGTCGCCGGAGGCGCTTGTGGTGGTGACGGTGGTCGGTGGGTTCACTGCGCTGTTTGCCGCAACCGTCGGCATGGTTCAGACGGATATCAAACGGGTGATCGCCTATTCCACCTGCAGTCAGCTGGGCTACATGTTCTTCGCCTGCGGGGTGGGGGCTTACGCGGCCGGTATTTTCCATCTGGTGACGCACGCGTTTTTCAAGGCGCTGCTGTTCCTTTGCGCGGGGTCGGTAATCCACGGCATGCATGACGAGCAGGATATGACGCGCATGGGCGGGCTCGCGCCGAAAATGAAAATCACTTACGCCTTCATGCTCATCGGCTCGCTTGCCTTGATGGGCGTGCCACCGCTGGCCGGCTATTATTCGAAGGATGTCATCCTGCAGTCGGCATTCGCGGTGCATACGGATGCGGGGGAATTCGCCTTTGTGTTCGGCTTTATCGCCTCCATCCTCACGGCTTTTTATTCTTTCCGCCTGCTGTTCCTGACCTTCCATGGCCAGGAGCGCGGCGACAAAAAGGTGCATAAGCATGCGCATGAGGCTCCGGCCATCATGTGGGCGCCGCTGTTGCTGCTGGTCGCGGGAAGTCTTGGCGCAGGTTATGTGGGCGTGCATTATTTCGATGTGCTGTCGCAGGAGCTGAACTTCTGGAACGGTGCCATCAAAATCGGCCCGCATAACGAGGTGCTGGAACTGGCGCATGGCCACCCGGTTGCCTGGTGGGTGACGAAACTGCCGATCCTGTTTGCCCTGCTGGCTGCCTATTACCTTTACCTGAAGAGCCCGGCTGCGGCTGACAAACTGAAGCTTGCGCTCCGTCCCATCCATCAGTTTCTGTGGCGCAAATGGTACATCGATGAGCTGTATGACGCCGTGTTCGTCAAGCCAGCGCTGGCGCTTGGCCGCCGCTTCTGGCAGCTGGTGGATGTGCGCATCATCGACGGGCTTGGCCCCAACGGCCTGGCGCGCCTTACTCAATATGCCGCCAACCGGCTTTCCGGCCTGCAAAGCGGTTACCTTTTCCATTACGCCCTGGCGATGATGCTCGGCATTTTCGCCCTGCTTGCCTTCACCTTGCTACGTTAACGGATTGACCATGCTCGACACTGTCATCTCCACGCAATGGCCCATCCTGAGCAGCCTTATTCTGCTGCCGCTTATCGGCAGTCTCGTGCTGCTGGTGATGCGGGATGAGACGCAGGCCGACCGTTGTGGCGTCAAATGGGTCGCGCTGTTTTTCTCCCTGCTGACGCTGGCGCTTTCCGCCGTGCTCTGGTGGCGGTTCGACCATGCTTCCGCGGGCTATCAGTTCGTTGAGAACATCGCCTGGTTTCCGGGTATGAATATTTCCTACCACCTTGGGGTGGATGGGATTTCGCTGTATCTGCTGATGCTGACGGCCTTCCTGCAGCCCATATGCATTCTGGCTGGGTGGGGGGCGATCGAGAAGCGTCTGAAGGCCTATCTGGTCTGCTTCATGGTGCTGGAGAGTTTCGTGATCGGCGTGTTCTGCGCGCTGGATATGGTGCTGTTCTACCTGTTCTTTGAAGGCATGCTGATACCGATGTACCTGATCATCGGTATCTGGGGCGGGGATAACCGCGTGTATGCGGCGTTCAAGTTCTTTCTATATACGCTGCTTGGTTCGGTTCTGCTGCTGGTGGCGCTGCTTTATATTTATAACCAGACGCATACGACCGATATCGTGCTGGTGACGCAACAACTGCCCAAACTGCCTCTGGAAATCCAGAAGTGGTTGTGGCTTGCTTTCTTTGCTTCCTTCGCGGTGAAGGTGCCGATGTGGCCGTTCCATACCTGGCTGCCGGATGCGCACGTGCAAGCGCCGACGGCGGGGTCGGTCATTCTGGCGGGTATTCTGCTCAAAATGGGTGGGTACGGCTTCATCCGGTTTTCGCTGCCGATGCTGCCCGCCGCTAGCGTTTACTATGCCGACCTGGTTTACTGGCTGAGCGTGATTGCGGTGATCTACACCTCGCTGGTGGCGCTGGTTCAGCAGGATATGAAAAAGCTGATCGCCTATTCGTCGGTGGCGCATATGGGCATGGTGACGCTCGGCATTTTCAGCTTCAGCAATGAGGGCATCCAGGGCGCGATGATGCAGATGATCAGCCACGGCCTTGTGTCCGGCGCGCTGTTTATGTGCGTGGGCGTGGTGTATGACCGGCTGCATACGCGGGAGATTGCGCGCTATGGCGGGCTGGTTGAGCGTATGCCTGCCTATGCGTTCGTGTTCCTGTTTCTTACTATGGCCAGCGTTGGGTTGCCGGGTACTTCCGGGTTCGTGGGAGAGATCCTGGTGCTGCTCGGTATTTTCAGCGCCAATAAGCTGATCACGCTGCTGGCGGCCACGGGGATGATCCTCGGCGCGGCTTATGCGCTGTGGCTATACCGCCGCATCATGCTGGGCGAGTTGACCAAACCTGATCTTAAGAAAATGCTCGATCTGGATGCGCGTGAATGGTTTGCTTTCGCCCCGGTGTTGCTTCTGGTGCTGGCGCTCGGCATTTACCCGACGCCGCTGCTGCAAAGCATGCAGCCAGCTATTGGGCGTGTATTACATGAGTTTTGCGATTATTCTCACCAATCCGCCATTCATGGATGCGAGGCGTTGACCATCAGCCATGAACAGCCCATCCTGAATCAGGAATAAATTATGCCGATCAGCATGTTTGACATCACCATTCTTCTGCCAGAAATATTCCTGAGCATTGTGGCCATGCTGCTGCTGGTGGCGGGGGCTTTCTCCCCGGGCTTCAAGGCCTCGCAGATGTGCTATCTGCTGCTCGGCAGCGTGGCTGTGGCGTTTGCCGTAGCTGTGGAACCGGGCTCCCTCCGTGTGGGGGAAGCGTTTTACGGCATGGTGCGCGTGAGCGAGTTCACCCTGGTGTTTAAGCTGCTGGTGATGGGAGCTTCAGGCCTGGTGCTGCTGATGATGGCGGGGCATCTCAAACAGGAGGAGCGTTCCGGCCGGGCTATCGGGTTTGAGATGCCGATTCTGGTGGTGCTGGCAACCGTTGGCCTGATGCTGATGGTTTCCGCCAATGATCTGATTGCGCTTTACATGGGCCTAGAGCTGGCGAGCCTGAGCATGTATGTGCTGGCTTCGGGCGATGTGAAAAACCTGGTTTCGACGGAAGCCGGGCTGAAATATTTCGTGCTGGGCGCGATTGCTTCCGGCTTTGTGCTGTATGGCTCCTCGCTGGTTTATGGCGTCAGCGGCACCACCTCATTTGCGGGTATCGCCAGTTTCGCCAAGGAATCCGGCGGCGCTTCCGCCATGATGGTGCTGGGGGTGGTGTTTATCGTGGCGGGGCTGTGCTTCAAGGTATCCGCCGTGCCGTTCCATATGTGGACGCCGGATGTGTATCAGGGCTCGCCGACCTACATCACCGCATTTTTCGCCACGGCGCCCAAGGTGGCCGCGCTGGCGCTTTTCTCGCGCGTGCTGATGGAGCCGTTCGGCAGCCTGGCCGCTTCCTGGCAGCAATTGCTGCTGTTTGTCGCCGTGGCATCCATGATCATCGGCGCGGTGGCGGCCATTCGGCAGCGCAACATCAAGCGCATGCTAGCTTTCAGCTCCATCGGCCATGTGGGCTATATGCTGATGGCACTGGCGGTCAATACGCCCGCAGCCTATGAGGCGATGGTGCTGTATCTGCTGATTTATGTGGCCATGTCCGCCGCCATGTTCGCCTGCATGCTGAGCCTGAAGAACGCCAGTGGCTATATCGAATCCATCGACGATATGGCGGGGCTTTCCAAAAGCCATTTCTGGCATGCATTCGCCATCAGCGCGCTGATGTTTTCCATGGCGGGCATTCCGCCGCTGGCTGGTTTTTTCGCCAAATTCATCCTCTTTCAGGCCGTGGTGCAGGCGGGGTATGTGTGGTTGGCCGTTGTGGCGGTGCTGTGCAGTGTGGTCGGCGCTTATTATTATATCCGTATCGTTAAGCTTATCTGGTTTGACGATGCGGCGGTGGCACTCAGCTTTGTGCGTTCACGGTCGGTTCAGGCCGTCACGCTGGCGGGCACCGCGCTGACATGCCTTTATGTGTTTTACCCGCAGCCGCTCATCGATGCAGGGCATTTTGCCGCCAGCGCATTGATGTAATGTAGAGAGGCTTATGGCAAAGCCTGACCAGAATCATGTGGATGATTACTCGTTTTCCGACACGAAAGGTGTGTTTCCTCTTATTGTGCTGGAGGAAGTGGAGAGCACATCCGACGCTTTAAAGCATTTATGTCGTGCGGGCGATGCAAGGCACGGGCTGGCGCTGGCGGCGCGAAGCCAGACCCGGGGCAGGGGGCGGCACGGGCGCGAATGGTTCTCCCTTCCCGGCAATATTATGATGTCGGTCGCATTGCAGAAGGCGGAGCTGGAGTTTCATGCGCAGCTGTCGCTGGTGTTTGGGATGGCTGTGTGCCGTTATCTGCGCGGGCTGATGCAATCACCGGAGCAGCTTGTGGTGAAATGGCCGAACGACTTGTTGTGGCAGGGCCGCAAGGCAGGGGGCATTCTGCTGGAGGCGGAAGGGGATTTTCTTGTGGTCGGCATCGGGATCAACCTGCTGGAATCGCCCGCTGTGATGAAGGATGAGGCGGTGTCGCTTCAAAGCTCGTTCATGGCCTCAGCCGTGGCGGCCGCGCATTACGCGCCTTTGCGTCAGGCCATTCTTGAAGCTTATGGCATATGGGGGAAGCATGGGTTTTCACCCTTCCATGAAACATGGGCGGAATTTGCCTTCCGCGTGGGTAGCGAGGTGCGGGTCCGGCAGGGGGATGATGTGCTGACGGGATGTTATGACGGGATCAACGCGGATGGTGCGCTTTGCCTGAAAACCGACAAAGACCGTCTGTGCATCGCCGCCGGCGAAGTTGTGCTGCTTGAGGGGAATGGCTGATGTTGCTGGCGATCGATGTGGGCAATACCAATATCGTGGTGGCGCTGTTTAACGATGACGGCGGCATCCATGCGCAATGGCGCATTGCCACGCATCGTTATCAGACAGCGGATGAGTTTATGCTGACGCTGGAAGGGTTGTTTCGCCTGAAAGGCATCGCCTATGGCAGTGTGACGCATGCCATTGCCGCCTCCGTGGTGCCGATGCTGAACGGTACGGTGAAAGAGGCGGTGAAAAAACTCTGCCATGTGATGTGCCGCATGGTGGGGGACGAATCCCTGCCCATCGATATGCCGGTTGACCTGCGCAACCCGCAGGAACTTGGGGCCGACCGACTCGTGAACGCCTTTGCCGCGCGCGAGACATTCGGGCCCAACCTGATTGTGCTGGACCTTGGCACGGCAACGACCTTCGATGTGGTGGACATGCGCGGGCACTATGTGGGCGGCATTATTGCGCCGGGGCCCAATATCTCGCTCAAGGCACTGCATGATGCCGCGGCCAAGCTGCCCTCGGTGAATTTCGCCAAACCGCGTGACGGTGTGGTGGGAAAGGATACGGTGGGGGCGATGCAGTCCGGCATTTATTATGGCTATGCCTGCATGATCGGCGGGCTCATTGAAAAACTCAGGGCCGATATGGGAGAGCCGACCGTACTGGCCACGGGGGGATTGGCAACGCTGATCATGGATGAGGTGAAAAGCATTCAGCATCACGTGCCTGACCTCACCATGCAAGGGCTCTGGATGATCCATAAGGCTGCTGCATAAGAAACATATGGCTTCTTTGGGCCACTGGGCCTACAGGCTAATGAACCTTTTTGATTAAGAAACACCATGCTACGATTTAAAGATTTATCACCTGAAACACTCTATTTCGTGCCGCTGGGCGGTTCGGACGAAATCGGCATGAATGCCAACCTTTATATCTACCAGGGCAAGGCCATCATGGTGGATCTGGGCATCGGGTTTGCACATGAGGATATTGCCGGGGTGGATGTGCTGGTGCCCGACCTGGCCTTCATGGAAGAGCTTGGGCCCGCGCTTCAGGCGCTGATTATCACCCACGCGCATGAGGATCATATCGGGGCGATCGCCTACCTGGCCGATGCCATCCGCTGCCCGATTTATGCCAGCCCGCTGGCCAAGGGTATCATCGATGCCAAGCTGGTGGATAACCAATCACCCTATAAACTGGTGACGCGGGAATACCAGGCCGATACCAGGCTGACATTCGGGCCGTTCTCCATTGAATTTGAACCGATTACCCACTCCATACCGGAAATGCATGCGGTCATCATCCACACGGATAAGGGTACGGTTTTCCATACGGGGGACTGGAAGCTGGACCCCCAGCCGGTGATCGGCAAGGCAACGGACAGCGCCAGGCTCAAGGCGATTGGCGAAAAAGGCGTGCTGGCGCTGGTGTGCGATTCCACCAACGTGTTTGTGGAGGGAGAATCCGGATCCGAAGGGCAGGTGGCCGAGGCCCTGCCCGAGGTGATTGCCCATTGCAAGGGCAGGGTGGTGATGGGCACATTTGCCACCAATGTGGCGCGTGTGGACAGTATCTGCGCTGCGGCCAAGGCGGCCGGACGGCATGTGGCGCTGGTGGGGCGTTCGCTCTGGCGAACGACGGAAGCGGCGCGGGAAAGCGGCTATCTCACGCAATATCCACCGTTTTTGACCGATAAGCAGGCGATGGAGCTGCCCCGGCACAAGGTGCTGATTCTGGCGACGGGATGCCAGGGGGAGGGCCGCGCGGCGCTTAGCCGTATCGCCCATAACGATCATCCCGTGGTGCGGCTTTCCGCCGGGGATACGGTGTGTTTTTCCTCGCGGGATATCCCGGGCAACCACGTGCGCATCGGCATGCTGCAGAATGCGCTGGTGCGCAACCGTATCGAGGTGATTACCTCCTATGACGCGCCGATCCATGTTTCCGGCCATCCCGCGCGGGAGGAACTGCGCCAGCTATATGGCTGGCTGAAGCCGAAAATTGCCATTCCCACACATGGCGAGGCGCGGCACCTGCATAAGCATGCCGCGCTGGCGCGGGAATTAGGCGTGCCAGAGACGGTGGAGGCGTTCAACGGCGCGGTTATTCAGATTGCGGAAGGGCAGACGCGCATCACCGGGCAGGTTCAGGCCGGGTATTACGCAGTGGATGGCAGCAGCCTGCTGCCGCTGAACGGCGATGTGCTGAAAACACGGGCCAGAGTGCGGGATAACGGGGCTGTTTTTATCAGCCTGTTGATGGATGACGACGATGAGATGGATATTCGCATCAGCGCGCCAGGATTGCTGGATGCTCATGAGGACAGAGGCTTGATTGATGAATTACGCCTGCATCTGGAAGAACAGGCCCTGACGCGACGGCAAAAGCAGGGTGAGGCGATCAGCAAGCGCGTGGAGCAGGCGGCCCGCAGGTTTCTGGAGCGTGAATGCGATAAACGCCCTTATGTCATTGTACATATGTTGGGATAAGTGTAATAAATTATGGATTTTCCGTCATTTATTGTTGTTTTTTCATTTAGCTGGTGGCTGTTTTTCTTTTTGCTTCTTCCCATCGGCAACCAGGTGGAAGAGGCACCTGTCCCAGGGCAATCCACAGGGGCCCCTGCAGGCATAAAGCTTGGTAAAAAAGCGGTTTGGGCGACGATCCTGTGCCTGCTCTTCACTGGCATGTATTTTGCTGTGATTCACTATGGACATCTTTCCATCGAGAAGATGCTGCATGTCAAAAACTGGCAGGAATGGGAACAAAAACAGCATGAAAAGACACAATAAAACTATATTTTTCACGGCCTTGTTTTCTTTTTTTTCAGTACAAACTTACTGTTTTGCCGCTGATCTGCCCCATAACGGCCGCGATGTGCTTCATCAGGGGCGAGATGTGGTGCATGAGGGGCGAGATGTGCTGCAGGAAGGGAAGGATGTTGTGCAAGACGGCGCTTCCGTTGTGCCGGAGCTGCCCAAGCGCCCGTGTCACTCCGCATTGCATAAGCCCAAGGACGGCACCATGTATGAAGCCGGTAAAACGGCTGAAGGCTGGCAGGTTTCATCGCCTTACGCACCCGGCACGGAACCTATGGAAATGGATGCGAAAGACGTCACGATTCCGCTGCAGAAAAACCTCAATGACGCGTATCCGATTCACAACAAACATCTCGATAAAAACCTGACTGCCATACAGCTTGGCACCGTTACGTTTGATGAGAATGGACAGCTCAATGGCAAGTCGCTCAATGACGCTGCAAACGCAGCAAATGAGCCGTGTAGCGAAGAATAATCCTTCAGCTCGCCATTAGCGCATGCTGCGCAAGCCCAGTGTTTGCCTTATGTTGCGCGATATGGCGCATATAGTGTTTTCAGGCCTGATTTGAAGCATGCAATATCGCGATGTATTTTCCATAATATACATTATGCGATATATTTGTGCATGGTCAGGGGGCCTAAAAACGCCCTGTTTCTGGCTCTATTCCTGGCTTGCGGCGTGATGCACCAGCATGATGCTGAGCCCTATGGAAATGGGCAATATAAGCGCTGTGTATGCGGCCAATCCGACGAGCATTTGTGTGTTGTGCGCACTCAGCAATCCCATGATCGATATCGGCAGCATCATTGGCAGCAGCAAACAATAGCTGATGCTTCCCCGCTGTGAGATGGCGCATGTGAGCGCTGCACCTAAGCATGCAAATGCGCCCAGCGCGACAATTGCCAGCGCGTATGACGTGGCTAATCCAGGCATGTTTTCGTGGCCTGCTCCCCATGCTATCAACCATGCTACCAGGCCCATTGGAAGCATCACACAGCACAGAAACGCCAGGTACTTGGCCACCACCCACCCTCCCAGTAGCAATGGGCGTGTTTGCATGATTTCCAGGGTTCCCTGCTGCAGCTCTTCGTCAAACCACCATTCCTGCCCGTATAGCGCGGCGAAGCTAATGCCGAGCCAGCTCATCACCAGCCATAGCGGCATGGTGGCGGCGCCCGGCAGCGTCAAATAGACACCAAAAACAAGCACCAGCGCAAAAACACTAAGGCTTTGGTACAGCACGCCCTGTTTGCGCCAGCCGAGCCATAAGGCCTGCTTGATGTTATTGGTTAGAATAATCATTCATTTTCCTGATAATCATCAATATTTATCTCCATTGCTCCAGGTATATCCATATCAATATGGCTGGAAACCACAACGATTCCGCCCTGCTGGCAACGGCTGTGGATAATTGTTTCGAGTATGTAGGCGCCTTCCCTGTCCAGGTTCGCCATTGGTTCATCCAGAAGCCAGCATTTTCCCGGGCTTAACAGCATGCGTGCGTTGGCGACACGGCGTTTCCATCCTTGGGATAAGTCTTTGTAGGGCTGATGAAGGATTGCCTTGAGTTGCCACAAATGAACAGCGATCGGCAAGGCGGGCAGCGCATCGAAGGCCTCTGCCCAGTAATAAAGATTCTCTTCTACTGTAAGTTCAGGCCACATACCATTGTTATGACCTAGATATTGGCATTCACGCCAATAGTCGCTCTGTTTATTGACCGGCGTTTTATTCCACTCCACCGTACCTTCGGCCGGTTTTAGCTTGCCGGCGATGATTTTCAGCAGGCTGGTTTTTCCGCTGCCGTTGGGGCCGCGCAGCAGGAGTAATGCGCCCGGAAAGAGCGTGATTCCAAGGTCTTGAACCAGTTGCACCCCTCCGCGGCGGATGGTAAGCTGGTTTAATGTCAGCATAAGGCCCAAAAACCTTTATAGCGCGCCCATGTAACGCGAGGTTGCGATAACCATTCTTTAAGCTATAGCTGACAAACCTACCACAGCAAATAACACGCTACGTAGACAACAATTTTCTTAAATGGGGTACTTCAATGGCCGGTTTGGATAACCTGAAAACGCTCACCACCCTGAGCACAGGCAGCAATACGTATCATTATTTTTCCATCGAAAAAGCCGGTAAAGCCCTGAATGTTGATTTCAGCCGCCTGCCCTTTTCCATGAAGGTGCTGCTGGAGAACCTGCTTCGTTTTGAGGATGAGCGCTCCGTAACCGTGGATGACATCAAGGCCATCGGTGAATGGCTGAATACCCGCGTGTCTGAGCAAGAGATTGCCTACCGTCCTGCCCGCGTGCTGATGCAGGATTTTACCGGCGTGCCTGCGGTGGTGGATTTGGCCGCAATGCGTGAGGCCATGACGGCCCTCGGCGGCGATACGTCCAACATCAACCCGCTTTGCCCGGTAGACCTGGTGATCGACCACTCGGTGATGGTGGACCATTATGCCTCTCCCAAAGCGTTTGAAGAGAACGTGGACCTGGAGATGGAGCGCAACCAGGAGCGTTATGAATTCCTGCGCTGGGGCAGCAAGGCATTCAACAATTTCCGCGTGGTGCCGCCGGGCACCGGCATCTGCCACCAGGTGAACCTGGAATATCTGGCCAAGGTGGTGTGGACGAAGAAAGAAGACGGCAAGACCTATGCCTACCCCGATACCTGTGTGGGCACGGACAGCCATACGACCATGATCAACGGCCTGGCAGTGCTGGGCTGGGGCGTGGGCGGCATTGAGGCGGAAGCGGCGATGCTCGGCCAGCCGGTTTCCATGCTGCTGCCGGAAGTGGTGGGCTTCAAACTGACCGGTAAATTGAAGGAAGGCACGACGGCGACCGACCTGGTGCTGACCGTGACCAACATGCTGCGCAAAAAAGGCGTGGTAGGCAAGTTTGTGGAATTTTACGGCGACGGCCTGGCCAACCTGCCGCTGGCCGACCGCGCGACGATTGCCAACATGGCGCCGGAATATGGCGCGACCTGCGGCTTCTTCCCGGTTGATGGCGAGACGCTGGCTTACCTGAAGCTTTCCGCCCGCGACGAAGAGACCATCAAGCTGGTGGAAACCTATGCAAAAGCGCAAGGCATGTGGCGCGTGGACGGTATGGCCGACCCGGTGTTCACCGACACGCTGTCGCTGGATATGAGCACCGTGGAGCCGAGCATTGCCGGCCCGAAACGCCCGCAGGACAAGATTGCGCTGTCCCAAGCTGCGGAGAAATACAAGGCCGACTTCCCTACCCTTGTTGGCGATGCCAAACCGGATGCCAAGATCTCCGTCGGTGGGAAATATGACCTTGAGCATGGAGCTTTGGTGATTGCGGCCATTACAAGCTGTACCAACACCTCCAACCCCAACGTGATGCTGGCGGCTGGTCTGGTGGCGAAAAAAGCCAATGCACTGGGCCTGAAGGCGAAACCGTGGGTGAAGACCTCCCTCGCCCCCGGCTCCCAGGTGGTGACGGAATATCTGGCGCATGCGGGCGTGGATAAGGACCTGGATGCGATTGGCTTTAACCTGGTTGGTTATGGCTGCACGACCTGCATCGGTAACTCCGGCCCGCTGAAGCCTGAGATTGAGCAGGCGATCAAGGATGGCAACCTGGTGGTTGGCTCCGTGCTTTCCGGCAATCGTAACTTTGAAGGTCGCGTTCACCCGCTGACGAAGGTGAATTACCTGGCCTCCCCGCCGCTGGTGGTGGCTTACGCGCTGGCAGGCAACATGAATATTGACCTGATGAAAGACCCGATCGCCACCACGTCGGATGGCAAGAAGGTCTACCTGAAGGATATCTGGCCGACCAATGCCGAGGTGGCTGAAACGGTGCTGAAAAACGTGACCGCGACTATGTTCAGAACGCGCTATGCGGACGTGTTTGCCGGAACGACCAGCTGGCAGCACATCAAGGTCAAAGAAGGCCAGACCTTCAACTGGCAGGGCGACAGCACTTATGTTGCCAACCCGCCTTATTTCGAAGGAATGCAGAAAACGGCGAGCGGCATTGGCACGGTTCAGAACGCCCGCGTTCTGGCTGTTCTGGGCGACAGCATCACGACCGATCATATTTCCCCGGCCGGTAACATCTCCAAAACCAGCCCGGCAGCGAAATACCTGACGGAGCACGGCGTACAGCCTGCCGACTTCAACTCCTATGGCGCGCGTCGCGGCCATCATGAGGTGATGATGCGCGGTACTTTCGCCAATATCCGCCTGAAAAACGAGATGCTCGACGGCATCGAGGGCGGATTGACCAAATATGTGCCGACCGGCGAGCAGATGAGCATCTATGATGCAGCCATGAAATATAAAGCCGACGGCACCCCGCTGGTGATCTTCGCCGGTAAGGAGTATGGCACGGGCTCCTCCCGCGACTGGGCAGCCAAGGGGACCATCCTTCTGGGCGTGAAAGCCGTGATCGCCGAGAGTTTCGAGCGTATTCACCGCTCAAACCTGGTGGGCATGGGCGTGCTGCCGCTGACCTTCAAGCCCGGGACGGATCGCAAGACGCTTGGACTAAAAGGCGATGAAATCGTTACGATTCAGGGGCTTGAAAAGGGCCTGAAGCCGCGCATGGATCTGTCGCTGCATATTCAGCGGGCGGATGGCTCCACGCTGGATGTGTCTGTGCTTTGCCGTGTCGATACGCTCGATGAGGTGGAATATTACACCAATGGCGGCATTATGCCGTATGTGGTGCGTCAGATCCTGGAGCAAGGCAAGCGCAAGGCGGCTTGAGGAACGTTTTCCTGTGAATGATGAATAGGATAGTTGTCTTCCTGAGCGAAGCGAAGGAGCTGTGTGCGGATTTTAGAAAGATCCGTTGCTGCGCTCAGGATGACAGAACGTGATATCTATCGTAATCCAACAATGCTGATGCGGACTGGAGTGCAACCCTACTTGGCAGTTGTTTCGGATATGATTGTTCCTAGACAGATAAATGCAAAAATGAGTAGCAGTGTATTTCCAACAACAGTATTCCATTGATATCTATTCCATCTACAGAGGGAAGAGGGAAGAGGGTAGTCGGTGTCTATCAAGCTCTATTTTTAGTTTGATTATAAAAAGCACTACAAATAGTAGCGCCATGGCAATAATAGTGGGGATTGCGCCGCCAAAAAAGATATTTTTATTTGTATGGAGAAATGCGCATACGGCTCCCAAATAAGCCACATTTGCCCATTGGTGCGTCATATTATCGCTGTTTTTCTCTACTTTGAGCTTCTTATTCATAGTTTCCTCCTTATTTTACATATGCCTATTGTATAAATAGCATCTATACTTACAACGCTTATAGCAACGAAGCAGCAAACTGGAGAGGCTCTTTCTTTCCGTCATACCGACGCAGGCTGGTATCCATGCTTGCCCTACAACTGCGCGCAGGATGACGAGGGGAGGTAAAGAAGTCTGATGACACAACTATTGCAAACCCAGCATTTTCAACGGTCGTTTCATATTTGTTTCACAATCCTTGCTATAATGGTTTAAGGATTGGAGTGTTATGACCGACCAGACGATGGACCCAAATGGCCAGGGAGTTCCCGCTATTATGCAGGGATTTCAGTCGTTTGCGGCCAAAAAACAGGCCGGTTTGAACAATATGGAGGCCCTTGCCTCCACGCTGAATGAGAGCGATCCTGAGGAAGCTCAGCATTTTTTCAATACTTTGAACCAGTTTGGTGTGCTGAAAGTGAAGCACGACATGTATGGCGACCGGCTGTCCTTCAACCCGCTTGGGTTGCTGCGCGTTGGGCCGCTGTTCACCTTTTTGACGCTGGGTGATAAAATCTTTCGTAATATCAGCTTGTTCGGCACGGGTGACTGGATTGCTGACCGCATTGTGGACCTGCGCCATGGCGCGCGCGACCTGGCCATTATGGGCGTGGAAAAAGGCAGCCAATTGCTGACGGAACAGGGGCACCTGACCGAGGACCAGGCGCAGAACCTAAATATCAATGAACATCAGGTGGATAAGGCATTAACCTGGATGGGCATTGCCAATGCCGTCGGTCAGACGGACGATATCATCAATTTTGTCCGCCGCGTGGTGGACACGAATTTTGCCGCCGTCAAGCATATGCCGATGGTGGGCGACCTGATTAACGATGCGGAAAATACGCTGGTTGATTCCATTTCCCAGGGCACGGGCAACCCGATCGGCCGGATTGCCATCGGCCTGGTTCAGGGGCTGGTGCTGGGGTACGGCCTGTTCTCCGTGTTTGAAAAGAATATTGAAAATAGCGAAAATGCCATGGCGCTGCAGGTGCTTAACCTGGTGCGCCCGGTGATGGATTTCATCCGTCCCTTTTCCGAAGAGCTTGAGACCTACGATATTGCCGGCGGTGT
>WGMV01000034.1 GCA_016124905.1 bacterium | reverse complement strand
GGGCGACACGGTTGCGGTGACGGGCCATGCGCTGATCAACGCGAGCGGCCGCACGGGCGGCGGCGAGGTGAAAATCGGCGGGGATTATCAGGGCCAGGGCGACACGTCTGCGGCCAAAACGACCTATATCGGCGCGGATGCAACCATCAAAGCCAGCGCCATCGCCAACGGCAAGGGCGGCAAGGTCATCACCTGGTCGGATGAGAATACGGGCTTTTACGGCCATATCGAAGCCAAAGGCGGCGCCGAATCCGGCAATGGCGGCTTCGTCGAAGTTTCCGGCAAACATTGGCTGGATTTCGTGGGAACGGCGGATGTGCGCTCCTATAGAGGAACCATCGGGACATTGCTGCTCGACCCGACCAACATTACTATTTCCACCGGCGCAAACGCCGCAGCCTGGGACGGTACGCAGTTTACCGGCGCAGGTGCGAGCACGATTCTGAACACCACCACACTGCAAAACCAGCTGGCCCTTTCCAACGTCATCGTCACCACGGCATCCGCAGGCGGCAGCCCCGGTAACATTACGGTTTCCAACGGTTTTACATGGTCGGCGGCGCGCACGCTGACGCTGATTGCCGATAACGACATTACCGTGAATGCCAATATCAGCTACACGGGGGCCGGCAGTTCCAGCATTACGCTGCGCGCGAAAAACGACATCAGCTTGACAGGCGGTGCGGATATCACTTCCAGCAGCGGTGTATTCGATATCACTCTGAATTCCGACAGCGACAATGTTTCCACCGGCGCGATTGCCGTTGGCTCAGGCTCGCAATTGCTGAGCAGGGGCGGGGCGATCGTTCTTGGTGGCGGGCTTGACCCGACAACGGATGAAGCGATTGGCGGCTCTGCGCATCAGGACGGGGTGCTGCTGAATGGCGCAACCCTGAATGCCGGAGGGGGCAGTATTTCCGTCCGCGGCCGTGGGTATGTGGCAAGCGGTGGTAACGACTGGGACGGCATCAGCATCGATAACGGTACGCTGATTACGACCAGCGCTGGCGGAAATGTAACGCTGAACGGCTGGGGTGGCGGTGTTACCAATGGTGCGGACCATGCAGGTATCGAGCTGTCCGATTCCACCGTGGAAGTGACGGACGGTGTGTTGAGCATGACCGGCACCGGCGGTGTAAATAATGGTGGCGGCTGGGCAGCCGGTATCGATATCTGGGGCAGCAGCGCAACCTATATCCGCGCCGTGGGAACCGGCAGTATCAACCTGACCGGTACAGGCGGTACAGGCGGGGCGGATACGCACGGTATCAAGTTCGGCGGTGTCAATTTTAACGCCTATACGGGTACCGGAGCATTCACCATCATCGGCAACAGCGGCACGGGTACCGACAACAGCGCCGTGCAGTTCATGGATAATGCGCAGGTCTATACGGCGGGCGGGGCGTTGAGCGTTACGGGCATCAACACCAACTCCACCAGCAACAGCTATGGCATTTGGATGCAGGATAGTTCCGACATCTATATCACCGGTGCTGGCACTTTGACACTGACCGGGCAGGGCGCGGGAACGACGGACGGAATCTCTACCGACAGCAATGCTCAGGATATCGGCAATGCGGGAACGACCGGCACTATTGAGCTGATCGCTGACCGCATGTCGTTCAGCAATAACGATAATATTCGTACTTCCGGAGATGTGGCGATTCGGCCGCGTAATAGCGCCACCACCGTTGGTGTGGGCGTGACGACCGAGACGCTGGATATTACCTCGGCCATGCTTGGGCGCATTACGTATGGCGGCACATTGTGGCTGGGTGGTAGCAGTACCTGGAATGATTCGGGAAACACCACCGTTAACATTACCAGTGCCTTTAACGGCAATGTGAATTTCATGAGCGGCGCGGACCTGCTGCATACGGGCGGGGTGCTTTCCGTCAGCACCGCTGGTGCAAAAACGTGGCAGTTCCTGGCTGATGGCTCATTTGTCGCGTCGGGATCGGCCGATATCACCGCCAGTACCGGCTCCATCAACCTGACGATCGCCAGTGATTACGATAATGCCTCCGGCGGGGCGATCAGCCTTGGCAGCGGCAGCGTTTATGCCACCAACGGCGGTTCCATCACGCTGGGCGGCACCACCACCCCCGCCACCAATAGCGCGGTGGGCACGGCAAGTTATAAAAACGGCATTATCCTTAATGGCGCGACGCTGAATGCGGCAGGTGGGGCTATTTCCCTGCGTGGCGACGGGTATGCCAATGCCGGTGATTCCGCCGACCATAGCGGTATTGTGCTGACGAATGGAAGCTCCATTCAGACTACCGGTAACGGTGGTACGATATATATGAATGGGACTGGCGGCCCGGGAAGTGGGACGCTTGCCGGTATTCAGATTATTACCGGAGCAAACAGTATTTCCTCGGGCAATGGTGATATCACCATGATCGGTGTCGGTGCGACCGGGGCTGATAACCAGGGCGGCGGGGTATGGCTGAATAACGGTACGATCTCTTCCGTCAACGGCGCCATTAACATGACGGGTACCAATTATGGTACACATCAGGCAAGCGGCGGTATTTATCTGCGTAAAGGAACCACGGTCTCTACCAGTGGTACCGGCGCAATCAATCTAACCGGCTATGGCCCTGGCTCCGTTACGGGCAACAGCATCACGCCGGGACTATGGATTCCCGGCACCATCACTACCGTTGACGGCAGTATTACCTTGGAAGGTCATGGTAATGACGGCAATGGCACCGAATCTTATGGTATTTATACCGGTAATGATTCCGATGCGGGCGCCACGGGTGGTGGCACGATTCGCTCTACCGGAGCAGGCAACATTACCATGACCGGATATGGCGGCAATGGAGCGGGTGGCGATGCTGGTATCGCAATCGAATATGATACGTTAATTCAGACTAATACCGGGAGTATTTCGCTTACTGGAACAGCTTACGGAAGTTCGAATGATGGCATGGGGATTTTCTATTGGGCCAACCCGTCCATTAATTCGACCGGTGGGGGAAGTATCGCCATTACAGCGGTTGGTTCCGGTGCATCGGCTTTTGAATATGGCTATCTGGGTGGGGGGAGTTCGGCAACGGTCGGCAGTGCGACTACAGGGAATATCACCGTTACAGCTAACGGCATTGTCGATGCCAATACAACCTATCAATCCGCCGGCAAGGTCACCATGCGGAACCGTACGGCAGGCACCACGATCGGGGTAGGCAGCGGTGCCGGCGCGTTGAAGATCACCAACACTCTGCTGGGCAACATCACAGCGGGCAGTATCGACATCGGCCAGGCCAATGCCGGCGCCATGACCATCGACAGCGCATTCGCATTTGATAACCCGATGACCTTTTACAGTAATACAGGAATTACTGTCAGTTCCGCCATGTCAACTGCGGTAGGCAGCGACGGTGCTTTCGACTTTTTTGGCGGTACAACTATCAATGCCAACATTAATACCAGCAATTCAGCGGCGGGTCTCGGTACGATCATATTGCGCAATGTCGGATCCCACACACTAGGCGCGAATTTAACTACGGATGACAGCAATATCGGGATTCGCGGTGCTGTGTCTCTTTCCGGCGCGGCGGGCACCACCCGCACTATCAATGCTGGCACAAGCGGTATTAGTATTTCTAATACCGGCAGCATTACCGCCGGTACACGCAATTTGGTGCTGATTGGCGATAATATGGACGTTCAGGGTGCCATCACCGGCACCAACACGAGGCAGCTTGATATCCGCCAGTTCAGCACTAACCGCAGCATCGGCCTTGGCGGCGGCGCGGGCGGGTTGAACCTGGATGACAGCGAGCTGGATTTCATCTCCGGCTGGGGCACGTTGAATATCGGCCTTGCCTGGGGCAGCGGCGCGATGGATGTGGGGCAGTATACCTGGAACAATAGCGATGCCACGCAGCTTGCGACGGGCTCCGGTCAGATGACCATCAGCGGCGCGCAGACTTATAATGGCGGCACGCTGGTATTCTTTACCGATTCGGACATGGCCATCAATGCCGATATCAGCGGCACGGGCTATCTGTATGTTGTGCCGAGCACGGATTCCACCAGCGTTGGCCTGGGCGGTGGCGCGGGCGCGCTGAATCTTGATGATGCTGAACTGGATCACCTGGCTAATGGCTGGTCGCAAATCACCATCGGCAGTTCCACCGGCACATCCACCATGACGGTGGATACGTATAGCAACTGGCGCGACCCGATCACGTTCCGTAACGGCAGCAGCGGCAACATCACCGTTAGCGGATCACAAACCACGGCGGTGGGCAGCAATGCCAGTTTCGATTTCAACGGGCCTTCCATCATCAATGCCGTGGTGGATGCCCGCAATTCCGCCGGTGCGACCGGTACCATCACGCTTGAAAATTTTTCGCATAGCCTGACGGCCAATCTGCGCACGGATGCCGGTACCATTAATGTCAACGGCCCCACCAGCCTGGCAGCCTATGCTGTCTATATCTGGTCTGAAACTGGGTTAGTCAGCATCAATGACAATGGCACGACCACGGACGGACGTATTATCGGCGGTATGTACGACATCAACATCGTCGGGCGTGATTTCAATACTACTGGCACGCTCAGCGGCACCAGCGATATCATGATCTGGGCCAAGGGCGGCGCGACGATGGATATCGGCACGAGCAGCGGCGCCAACATGAATATAAGCCTGGCCGAGCTGGCGCTGTTGCAGGATGGTTTTGCCTATATTGATTTTTATGGCGAGTCGGGAAATATCAAGGTCAATAGCGCGATTGCCTGGAACGACAGTGTGCAGTTTCTCGGGTCGATTGCTCCCATTGAGATCAATGCCGCGCAGAATACCGGCTCCAATAACATGACTATTTATACCAATGGCGAAGTTACGCTGAATGACACCATCAGCGGCACGGGCACGTTGTCCCTTTATTCCTACTTTGCGGGCCGCATCGGCATTGGCACGGGCGCAACCTGCGGCAGCACCTGCACGACGCTGTATGATGACACCGAGCTCACGCGCATCATCCCGGGCTGGTCCAGCATCACGGTGGGCGATACAACCGTAACCAATGTGGAGATTCGTGCCAGCCAGTGGTCCGACCCGCTGACGCTGACCAGCAGCAATGCAGGCAGCATCGTGGTGAACGGCGCGCTGACGACGGGGGTTGCTTCTGACGGGCGATTTACCTTCAATGGACCGACAACGTTTAACGGCAATGTAAATACGACCAATTCCAGCGCGGGCGCGGGCACGATTACGCTGAATAATTTTGTGCATGCGCTAAATGCCGACCTGACCACGGATGACAGCAACATCACCATCAACGGCGCGGTTACAACCGGCGGCGCGGGGGACCGCATCATCAATGCCGGTACGGGTACCTTCACAACCGCCGCCACCGGCACCATCAGCAGCCTCGCCAACAACCTTGTTCTGACCGCCGATAACATGAGCATTGGCGCGAATATCACCGGTGGCGCGGCCAACACTCTTATGGTTAGCGCCGCAACAGGTAGCCGTGCCATCAACCTTGGCGGCCCCACAGGTGGGCTGGATTTAAGTGATATAGAGCTTGGCTATCTGGATAATGGATGGGCAAGCACGGGTGGGGTAAGATTTGGTAGCTACAGCAGCGGCCTGATTACGCTGGATGGGTTCAATTTCAATTCCAGCCTGGCCGTATTGGGTGGAAGCGGCGGCGCTACCGTTGCCAATGCCATCGATATGCTCGGCCATAACATGAGTTTCTGGATGGGGGGCGAGGTGCAGCTTAATGCCGCCATCGCATCTGCGGGCGGCAATCTGACCATCTCCAACATCAATAATGGTACAACCATCGGTCTTGGTGGCGCGGCAGGCACCATCACGCTGAGCGATGCCGAACTGGACAATATTACCGATGGCTGGGCAAGTATTTCGATAGGGGATAGCAGCCGCGCCACCATTATCAATATGGATAACTACACCAACTGGAGAGACCCCCTTACACTTAACGCCAACAGCAGCGGTCTGATTACCGTCAATCAGGTGCAGTCCACTGGAGCGGCAAGCAATGGCAGCTTCACGTTCAACGGCCCGACCACGTTGAATGCAGATGTGAACACCACCAATTCCAGCGCGGGTGTGGGTACGATCACGTTCAATAATTTCAGCCATACGATTGCTGCGGACCTGACAGCGCATGACAGCAACATCACGGTGGACGGCACGGTGAACATGCAGGGAACCCGCTTTTTCAATCCGGGCACCGGCACGTTCATCCTGCCTGCGACCGGGGTGCTGAATTTCACCACCAACGAAAGCCTTCGTGTTGATTCGAACGATATCGACATCGCCGGTACGATGAATGGGGTCGGTACCAATATCGGTCTTCGGTTCGACGTAAGCACGATCAATCGTAACATGGGCATTGCGGGCGGGGCGGGAGCATATCAGCTTGATGCTACCGAGCTGAGTCATATGACTGGCTTTGCCACTCTGCTGATAGGCCTCTCCGGCCAGACCGGTACGATGGATATTGGCGCATACAGCAACTGGGCGACCACGGCCAGTTCGCAGATCCACCTGCAAAGCGGACCGGGCAGTACGATCCAGTTCAGCGGCGCGCAGAATTTCGGTTCCGTCGCCACTGTGCAGGTGACGACAGCCGGTGACGTGAACATCAATAACACACTGGCGGGCAGCGGCACCCTTACCTTGCAGACCTACGGCACTTACACCATGGGGCTGGCGGGGCAGGCCGGTAACATGACGCTTTCCACCGCGGATCTGGATAATATCGCCAATGGTTGGACAGGCATCAATATCGGCAACACGGCAGCGGGCGGTAGCCTGAGTATGGATGCTTACAGCAACTGGCGCGATCCGGTTACTTTCCGCGCTCAGGCTGGCCAGACGATTACGGTGGCGGGCGGCCAGATGACGGCTGCAGCCAGCAACGCCAACTTCACCTTTAACGGCGCAACGACCTTTAATGCCAATGTCAGTGCGGCTCCCTCCTCGGCGGGTGTGGGCACTATTACGCTCGGAAATTTCGCGCATACGCTGGGCGCGAATCTGACCACGGATGACAGCGACATTACCATCAACGGTCCCGTTACGTTGTCCGGTGCATCGGCCACGCGGGACATCAATGCGGGCACGGCCACGGTCATCACCGGGGCGACCGGCACCATCACCGGCACGGACCAAACGCTGCGCATCATGGCGGATTCAGTAGCGCTGGGCGCCGCCATCAGTATGACGACCTCGGGTAATATCATGCTGCGGCCCACCACGGCGGGGCGCCTGGTCAATATCGGCACGGCGGCCGGGTTGACCAATTTCTCCCTGAGTGATGCGGAACTTTCCCTGCTGAGTTGGAATACGGGCGCCTTGTGGCTGGGGGCGACCGGCGGGTGGAACAATTCCGGCAATACCACCGTCAATTACACAGGCGCGCTTAACGGCAATGTGAACTTCATGAGCGGGGCTGATTTGCTGGTGACCGGCGGCACGCTCTCTTCCAATACGGCGGGCGCGAAGAACTGGAATTTCAATGCGGATAATTCCGTTCTGTTCAGCGGTTCAGCCGATATCACTTCCACCACGGGTTCCATCCGCACCAGGCTGAACAGCGATTACGACGATAACCAGCTGGGCGCCATCTCGGTTGGTTCGGGCACCGTGATCAGCACCAACGGCGGTTATATTTCTCTGGTTGGCGGCAGTGCGGCCAATGCCGCGGCATATGGCACCGCCAGCAATGAAGCCGGTATCGAACTCAATAACGCGCAGCTGCTTTCCGGCGCGGGGGCCATTACACTGAATGGGCATGGTGTCGTGAACGCCACGATCTCCGACTATGTTTATGGCGTCAGCATCCATAATGGCAGCATTATCCAATCCACCAGCGGCGCCATTACGATGAACGGCACGGGTGCTATCGCCAGTGGCGGCAGCTATTACGGCGTGGATATCAATGACATTGGCACACAGGTGCTTACCTCCACCGGGGTAGTGAATATTACCGGTACGGGCGGGGATGGCCTGTCGGATTCCCAGGGGGTTGTGATTGGCAACGGCGCCCTGCTTGCTTCCACGGGTGCGGTTGGCGCGGGCAGCGTGACCATTACCGGTAACGGCGGGACGAGCATCGGCGCGGCCAACCATGGAATTAACCTGGTCAATGGCGCGACGGTTCGCACCAACAGCGGCAACCTGGTGCTGAACGGCACCGGCACACTTGAGGCCTCCAGCGTGGGTATCTACCTATGGAACGGGTCGACGGTGGAAACCCAGGGCAGCGGTTCCGTGACGCTCACGGGGCATGGTGCGGCCGGAGCCATTGGCACGGTGGTGGCCAATTCCTTCGTGCAATCCACGGTGGCGGGCACTGGCGCCATTAATGTGCAGGGTCATGGCGGTGATAATATCAGTGCGGCGGATGCCTATGGCGTGCTGGTGAACGGAGGTGGCAAGATCCGCTCGCAAGGGGCGTCCACGGTGACGGTGACGGGTACGGGAGCTACGGCGGCGGGGGGAACGGGCAACCATGGTATCTATGTCGCGGGCGCGGGCAGTGCGATTTCATCCAGCGGAGGCGACATCACACTGAGCGGAACAGCAAACAGTACAGGCTATAGCAGCCAGGGTATTATGGTTAGCGCAGGCGGGGCGATCACGGCCACCAATGCGGCGGATATCGACATCACCACCAGCAGCGCGGTCGGGTTGGGAGATAATAACGGCCTTTACCTTGATACAGGGACCATCAGCGCGGCTTCGGGCGATATTACGGCGGATGTAACCGGTACAGCGGGGCTTTGGGCGAATGCCTCCAGCATCAGCACGGGCAGCGGCGATATTGATATCACTGCTCATAGCAATGGTACGGATAGCGGCGCCAACGGTATCGACCTTAGCAATGCTTCTATCAGCACGGCGGGCGGTAATATTACCCTTGATGCCACGGGTGGCACGGGTGTGAGCGGTAATTCCGCCGGGTTAATGATGAACGGCGGTTCTTCCATCAGCACCCTGCTGGCGGGTGATATCGATATTACCGCCACAGGCGGCACGGCAGGTGTTGCAACAGCCGGGTTCTGGCTGGTGAATTCCACCATCACCACGGTTAACGGCGCTATCGACGTTACGGGGCGCGACCAGGCAGGGGCATCCTACCTGACGGGGGGCATTCTTCAGAGCAATGCGCAGATCGGCTCCACCGGCACCGGCGCGGTCACCGTGGATGCCCAGGTAACCACAGCTCCGGGGGGCGATAATAATCACGGTCTTTACATCGGAAGTGGCGCGGCAGGTGATACAAGCCGGGTTTATGCAACCAGCGGCGCGCTGGATGTGACGGCGTTGACCAATGCGACCGGTAACTATAATGCCGGGCTTTATTTGGATGGCGGCAGCGGTGGCATTGTTTCGCTTGGCAGCGGCAGCGTGAACGTGCATGCCAATGCAGGCAGCAGCGCCAGTGGCGCGGACATTGTGCTGAACCAGGCGGGCGCAACCATCGGCGGTGCATCCGCCACGGGCGCTGTGGTGATCGATGCCGACCGGATTGAACGCAATGCGGCGAGCATGATTCGTACTTCCGGCAGTCTTACCATTCGTAATTACAGCGCGGGCGCGACCATTGGGGTTGGCGCCGGAGCGGGCACACTGGCTATCAGCAACGGGTTGCTGGGTGATTTGACCTATGGCAGCCTGACGATCGGCCAGGCGAATGCGGGCGCGATGGATATCGACACCGCGTATGCCTTTGATGGTCCGACCAGTTTTGTAAGCAACACGGGCATCACGGTATCTTCTGCGCTTGGTACGGCGGTTGGGAGTGATGGATCGTTCAGCTTCCAGGGGCCGACGACTTTTAACGCGAATGTAGACACGAGCAATTCGAGTGCTGGCGCTGGCACGATTGTGCTGGGTAATTATGCGCATACGCTTGGTGCGGATCTGGTTGCGGATGACAGCAATATCACGATCAACGGTGCGGTGACGCTTTCGGGTGCTGCGGGTGTTACGCGGGCGGTGAATGCGGGGACGGGGACGATTACGGTGGGTGCGACGGGCTCCATTGCGGCGGGGAACAAGAACCTGACGCTGGTATCGGACGATATTGCGCTGAACGGCAACGTGAGCGGCACGGGCGAGTTGGCGCTTCGCCAGAGCACGAACGGGCGCAGCATGAACATTGCCGGCGCGGCGGGCGCTTATGGGTTGAGCGCGGCGGAGATCGCCCGGATTCAGGCCGGGTTCAGCCAGGTGTATGTGGGGAATGTGAACACCGGTGCGATGAATCTCGGCACGTCGAGCTGGGCATCGCCGGTGACGTTTATGAACGGGAATGCGGTGATGACGCTTTCGGGCACGGTGAGCTCGACGGCGGCTGGCCCGGGCACGGTGATGACCTTTGTGACCGACGGCGGCTTTACGGAGGCGGTGGGCGGCGACCTGGATGCCGGGACGGGCCGCTGGCTGGTGTATGCGGACAGCCCGACGGAAGTGAGCCTGATCGACCTGGCGTCGGACTTCCGCCGTTACAACTGCACCTATGGCGGCGCGTGCGGGGCTTTGTCGGCCAACGGCAACGAGCTGCTGTATGAAAGCGCGCCGACGCTGGTGGTGCGGGTGAATGATTACGGCCGCGCCTATGGGGATGCGAACGCGGCGAACCTGGCGGGCTACACGGTGGATATGAGCAGCCTGGAAAGCGGCGACACGCTGCTGAGCATCGGGTTTGGCGGCACGGCGACCTACGCGGCGGGCGCGGGTCAGTTCGCCAACGCGGGCAGCTATGTGGGCGCGGCCACGATCACGGGCGGGCTGACGAACACGGCGGGCTACACGATCAGCTACGTGGCGGGCGACATCAACGTGGCCAAGCGGGACATCACGGCGAGCCTGGGCAGCACGAGCCGCAATTACGGCCAGGCGAACCCTAGCCTGAACGGCAGTATCGTCAGCTGGGGCAACCTGGCGGCAGGGGGCGACACGGCCACGGCCATCAACGCCTATAACGTCACCATCGCGCCGACGGCCAATGCCACGGCCGCGCCGGGCACGACGCATGCCATCACCATCACCGGCTTCAACGACAATAACTATAACCTCGTCAGTTTCACGCCAGGTACCTTGACCATTACAGGGACCATTCCGGTGCCGCCGACGGGTGGCGGCGGTTCCGGCGGTGGCGGCATGGGGGGTGATCCGGTGCGCATGCCAGGCATCTCCAACCTTGATCTGCCTATGGCAGTGCCGAGCATTCAGGCGCCCGATGCCACGCTTAATTCGGCATTCGCCCGTCGGCTGGAGCAAGGGGATCTGGTATCGCCGCAGCAGGGGGCTTTCTATAATAGCCCGATGGATCTGCCCTATCAGTTCGATCCGTTCAGTTATAACGCGAACCTGGTTACGGTGAAGCCCGAGGCCGATATCGTGATCGACCAATAATAAAGCCGACTAATAAAACTGGCGCATAAACAAAAAGGCACCCCGAAGGGTGCCTTTTTGTTTGGTGGAGCTAATCGGGATCGAACCGACGACCTCTTGCATGCCATGCAAGCGCTCTCCCAGCTGAGCTATAGCCCCACGCGTAAAAGCCTTTTGGCTGGCGAGGGCCGCAACATAGTCCATTCCGCGCAGGGTGCAACAAGAAAAATCACGCCGGAAGGCGCTTCAGCGCGGCGATGGTCAGGTCATCATGCAATACGGGGGCGCCGCCGCCATGTGCGTGAAAACCCCGCAGGATGTGTTTCACCAGCGCATCGGGCCCGTCGGCCTGTTTTTCCTTCATCCAATGTTCGATATCCGACACATGGGTTGGGGTGTGCGCCTGCCCGGCGGGGTAGGCTTCCAGCAGGGCATCGCTGTAAAGAAGCAGGCTGTCGCCCGGCATAAAGGGAGTCACATGGGTTTTGAACGTTGCGTTGGCCATGACACCCAGCGGGTAATTGGGCTGGGTCAGCCGTTCGCATGCGTTCTGCCCGGCACGGTAAAGCAACGGGGGAGGGCAGGCCGCGGTGGCGTAGGCCAGCTCATGAGTGGAAATGTTGAGCACGCCGTAAAACATGGTGGCAAAATGACCCCGCGGGAGGCATTGCTGCAAGCTGACATTCAGGCTGGCCAGTGCCATGTCGGGGCGGTGTTTGTCGGGCAAGGTTTCCAGCAGTGTGTGCAGGCGGAAGCTGTTGAAGGCGGCGGAAATACCATGGCCGGAAATATCGATGTTGCTGATGGCGACATGCTCGGCATCCAATGGCACCAGCTGCCAGAAATCACCGCCTACCTGGTAGGAGCTCTCCGTATAATGGGAAACCTGAAGATGATGGGTTTTCTCCAGCTGCTTCAGCAGCCGCGGCGTGGGCAGCAGGGTTTGTTGCAGTCGGCCTGCCTCGGCCAGTTCCTGCTCGGTTTTGTCACGGTAATTATGCAGGTGCTTGAGCATGGCGCGGTTTTCCAGATGCACGCGCGTGCGGGCGAGGAGTTCCGAAAGGCCGATGGGCTTGGTGATGAGGTCGGTTGCGCCTGCATCGAACGCCCGGGTTTTTTCATCCGGCGAAGTGAGCGCCGTCTGCACCAGCACGGGCAGGTTGGCATAAGCCGGCATGGCACGAAGCGCCTGGCAGAATTCATAGCCGTTCATCACCGGCATCATCAGGTCCAGAATAACAAGATCCGGCGCGATATGGGGGAGCATGTCCAGTGCGGCGCGGCCATCCATGGCCGTATGGATGTTGCTGTAGCCATTGATGCGCAGCATCTGATCAAGCAGGCGCAGGTTGAACGCCGTATCATCCACAATCAGAATGGAAGGGCTGAGGGCCGCTTTGTCTGCCGGTGCGGGCGAGGTGCGGGGTGGGTTAAAACTGGCGATCAGTTCGCCCTGAAGGGGGTAAAACACTGCCTGTTTGCAGAAATGGCGCATGACATTCAAGCCACGCCCGTGCATGGCCAGCGGCCCGCGCAGGGGGAATTCCTCCGCCAGGCGCAGCTGGTTGGTGACCGAAAGGGTCACCCCGTTTGTCTGAAGCTGCATTCGCATGCCGATCCATAAATAACCGGGGAGTTTTTGCAGTTTCTCCTGAATGGCCTGATGGAATTCGTTGAAGGAATCCAGATCGTCATAGGCGCTTTGCATATCCAGATGGCTGTGCAGAAGGGCATTCAGCAGGGCTTCGTGTAACACCGTCTGAAACGCAACCAGCTGGGATTCGTTTATCAGCATGGATTTAACAGCCAGTCTGGCAATGGCGCCAGCCAGGGCTGGCTCATATCCACGGCGGATGCCGATATGGCAGTCCAGTGTCGCCTGGGGGGATTGGTTGCGCGGGATATAGGGCATCAGCGCAGGGCAATGATGCTGAATGTTCAGCCACCAGTCGGGCTTTTGAGGTTGCCTGCGGGTGTAGGTGCCAATGTCGCCTGCGGGGATATTGGCGCTTAAGCCGAGAACAGGCGTGTTGGCCGCCTGAATATCATGCCCGGTCAGCCAGTTGGTGATTTGCTGAACGATGTCGGGCGCAATGTCGGGGGCGTATAGCTGCACCTAGGTACCTCCAAGTGGAGGCAAATCATAGGTATCTATTGCCAAAAAAGGCTTAATGGAGCTTTTTCTGAATGTCTTTCAGGGAGCGTTGAAACAACTCCTGCGAAGTGGATTTGCCGAGCTGGCTGGCGATGAGGTTCTGCGCGCTGTTCATGGCGGCATCCACGGCCTGGCTCTTGATTTCCTGAACGGCCTGGGTTTCTGCCTGGTTAATTTTGGCCATGGCGATCTCGATGCGCTTGTTCAACATTTCCTCGAGATTTTTTTCCGCCTCGTGCAGCATGAGGTCGGCCTCGGATTTGGCACGGGTAACGATATCTTCCGCCTCGATCATCGCATCGCGCTGGCGGCGCTGAAAGGTGGCGAGAAGGTTCTGGGCTTCCTCACGCAGGCGGAGGGCCTCAGTCAGGTCGTGCTTGATGATGTCGGCGCGTTTATCCAGAGCGGACGCGATGAACCTGCTAAGGGGGCGCCAGGCGAGAAAGGCGAAAACAACAAAGGAGACGGCTACCCAGAATTTAGGATCTTCCATGGTTACGCCCTTTTTCCGAGAGGTTTCACGTTATCCGCGCCGACCAGCTTGTTCACCACATCCTGCGCAAGGCTGTCGGCGATGGCGGAAATATCCTTCGACAGGCTTTCCTTGCTTTGGCGGATGCGCGATTCGGCTTCCTGCATCTGGTGGGAGAGGGATTCTTCCAGCTTGGCGATGCGCTCATCCTGCATGGCTTTGATGCGGGTGGCGGTGTTCTGGAGAATCTTGTTGGCTTCGGCGCGGGCTTTCTGCAGGGCGAGCTCGTATTCGTATTTCACCTGCTCGGCTTCCTGCTGCATTTTCTTGGCGCGATCAATGTCGCTGGCGATGCGCTGCTTGCGCTGCTCGACCATTTCCACCACCGGCGGCAGCAGATGGCGCGCGAGCATGTAATACAGCACGATCAGCGTGGTGAAGAGCCAGAAAATCTGCGACGGGTAGGTCGCGAAATCCAGCTGCGGCATGCCTGCACTCATGAATGGCACCTATGCATGGAGTTGTAGAATACGAAATCGTCAGGCCCGGGTGGAAACCACCCGGGCACGCGTAATCCAATGCTTATACAGCGTAGATCAGCAGCAGGGCGATCACGAGCGCAAACAGGCCCATGGCTTCCGCCAAACCGGCGCCTACGTATACGTATTTGGAGAGTTTGGCTTCAGAAGCCGGATTGCGGGCAATGCCGTTGAGCATGGCGGCAAAAATATTGCCCACGCCGAGTGCCGCGCCGAGCATGCCGAATGCCATCAAGCCAACGCCGATGAATTTCAAAGCTTCCGATTCCATGATAACCTCTTGATAGTTATGGTTAAGTGATTGATTTATATAGGCAAATTCTGATGTCTAAAAATCTAGTGGAGGTTTAGAGCATCATTCAGGTAAACACAAGTCAAAACCGTGAAAATGTAAGCCTGCAGCACGGCAATGAAGATCTCAAAACCGCTCAGGACCACCAGCAGCGCCAGCGGGGCCCAGCCGCCTATTACGCCCAGCATTATCACGAACCCGGCAATCACTTTCAGCATGGTGTGACCGGCCAGCATGTTGGCGGCAAGACGGACAGAAAGGCTGATGGGGCGGGCAAGGTAGGCGAAAAGCTCGATGAGGTACATCATCGGGGCCATCCACCAGGGGGTGCCTTTGGGCAGGAAGAAGGCCAGGAAGTGTGTGCCGTGCTTGATGAAGGCGATGAGCGTGACCATGATGAAGATGAAACCGGCCATGGCAAACGTTACGGCGATGTGGCTGGTGACGGTGAAGCTGTAGGGAATCATGCCCAGCAGGTTGCAGGCCAGCACGAACATGAAGATGGTGAAGATGAAGGGGAAATATTTCACGCCCTTGGCGCCGACATTGTCGCGGATCATGTTGGCGATGAATTCGTAGGACATTTCCACGGTGGATTGCAGGCGGCCGGGCAACAGTTCAAGCGTGCGCATGCCGAGCGCGACGAAAAGCATGACCGAAGCAGCGGCCAGCACCATGAAGAGCGAAGCGTTGGTGAAGCTGATGTCGTAGCCGAACAGAAGCGGAAGCTCGTAAAGCGGTTTGATCTCAAACTGGGCGAGTGGGCTATGGCCTGCGCTCATGGGTCACCGTATGTTGAATGTTACGTCTCTATTTGCTGCTGCGATAAATGGTCAAGCCACTGCCCGCAACCCCAAACATGAAGCATGTCAGCAGGAACCAGGGAGTGGTACCCAGCCATCGGTCCAGCGCAATGCCGAGCACCGTTCCAACCACCACGCCGCCGAAGAGTTCGGTGGCAACACGCCAGGCCTGGCCTGGCTGTGTGGCAGGATTGGGGCCCTGCTCGGTTTGACCTTCCGTTTTCGCATCCAGCCAGTGTTTGAGGTCGGCCAGCTTGCGCTCCTCACTCTGAAGATCGGGCTGTGGTGCTTGCGATGGGTCAGGATGTTCCGCCGTCATGCAGCGACGCTTTTAGGTAACTGACCGGCGGCTGTCAAGCGGAGGAACATCGCAAAACCTGCGTGGCGCTATTTTGCAGCAGGGGCAGGAGCGGCTGCGGGAGCCGGAGCGGCGGCCGCCTCAGGTGCCTTTTCCCCTGCTTTGGGCGCAGGCTTGATGCCCAGCGCCGCATCGATGGCGGCGGCGGTGTCCGCATAATCACGCGCGCCTTTCAGCTGCTGGCCGTTGATGAAGAGCGTCGGCGTGGACATGACGCCCAGCACCTGCATGGCCTTTTGTTTTTGCTCGAGAATCTGCTTTTCCAGGGCGGTGTCGGCCAGGCATTTTTTGAAGGCGTCATCCGACATGCCGCCAAGGCGGGCGATGCGCTGGAGTTTTTCGAGGAATTTCGTGTCGTATGCCCAATCCGGCTGTTGCTTGTAAAGCGCGGCCACGAAGGTGAAATAACGGTTTTCCGGCGCGCAGCGGGCGATCATGGCGCCGCGCAGGGCTGGTTCGTTCAGGGGGAAATCGCGGTAAACCAGGACGGCCTTGCCGGTGTCGATGTAGTTCTTTTTGATCTCGGGCATGATGGTGGTGTGGAAATGCGCGCAGTGCGGGCAGGAAAGCGAGGCATATTCCACGAGTTTCACCTTGGCGTCGGCATTGCCGAGCTGGCGGTCCCACGCGGTTTTGGCCAGGGCGGCGGCCTGCTGCTCTGCCGTGATGGGTTTGGCCGGGGCCGCAGGGGCGGGCTGGTCGGCCGCGAAAGCCGGTGCGGCGAAGAAAGTGGCGAAAATAAGGGCAAAACGAGGCAGGATGTTCATGGCCAGGCTCCGGCTGTGCATAATGTGGTTAGAACATAGCCAAAATCTTTGCTGCCTCAAGGGCGGTTTTTGTTATTCGGCTTGTTCGGCTGAGGGGGCGGGGCATAGACGTACCGCGCGAGTGAAAGCAGCCGCGATTTAAGCGCCTCATGCTCGATATCCCCAACCTGGGCGGCGATAGGTGCAGGCAATTCAGCCGCCGGAGGGGGAATGAGCTCGGCATGTTTTTTCAGCGGATTGGGAATGGTGTGGGTATGCTGAAGATGCAGGCGCTGGATGGCGCGATAGCCCGCATAGACGGCGATTTTCTCCAGGATGACCTCGCTATGGTGCTGGATTTCCGCCGCCCAGGCGGGGAGTACGAGCAGAACCAGGGTTTCCGAAGGATTGGCCTGCGTTCCGCGCAGGCGGGAAGGGTAGCAGCAACGGCTGAGGGATTCGCCCACGATCTGGTGCCAGTCGCGCTTGAGCTGCCATCCCAGCGCCGGGCGCTTGCCCATTGCCTTGGAAATGAGTGGGGCGGCGCAACGTTCCACGGATGTTGGCTTGAAGCGCCGTCGAACGGCGGTTACGGCATCGGGTTTGTTGTCCTGTTCCATCAGGCCGGTTGCAACTGGGGTTCCCGTTTCAGCAGTGCCTCGCGCACAGGGGCGAAGCTATGGCGATGATAGGGGCTTGGGCCCAGGCGGGCAAGGCCTTCCATATGCAGCGCGGTGCCATATCCCGCATTGCGGGCCCAGCCGTAGCCGGGATGTTCAGCATCCAGCCTGGCCATCAGCGTATCGCGCCAGAGTTTTGCGATGATGGAGGCCGCGGCGATATCCTGACGAAGGGCGTCACCCTTTACCAGCGTATGAGCGCGGGCGGCGATGGTGGGCGCGCAATTGCCATCCACCCAGCTTTCACGGCACTCGTGGCCGCGTTCCATCAGCCCATGCCACGCCTGCTGCATGGCAAGGAGGCTGGCGGTGAGGATGTTGATGCGATCGATCTCCCCTGCATCCACTTCGGCAATTACCCAGTCGCAAAAACCTTTTTGACGCGCCTGTTCGAGTTGGTCATAACAGCGCTGGCGAGCGGGAAGGTTCAGCTGCTTGGAATCGGCCACGGTGACGGCGAATTTATCCGAAAGGCAAATGAAGGCGCAGGCGACCACCGGGCCGGCGAGCGGGCCACGCCCCACTTCATCCATGCCAATGACGCCGGGTGAAGCGGGGATCAGAGCCATCGTGCGCGATTAGAGGCTTTTGGTTTCGGGTTTGGGAAGGGGAACCGCCGATACGGGCTTGTGCGCCTGGTAGGACGGCCAGTAGCCATCGGCCAGGGCATCCAGCGTTTCGGGGTTCTTTTCCTGTTTCAGGCTGGCGATCCAGTAATTGGTCATCACCTGCTTGACGTAGTAACGGGTCTCACGCGAGGGGAGGCTTTCGATGTAAAGCAGCGGATCCTTGATGGTGCTGAGGCGTTGCTGCCAGCGCACGAAATTGCCCGGGCCCGCATTGTAAGCGGCCGTGACGAACACCAGGTTATTGCCGATATCGTTCTGTTCCATCAGGTAGCTGATATAGGCCTGGCCGAGGCGGAGGTTCGTGATGGGGTTCATCAGATCAGCCGGGCCGCCAAAGGGGATGGATTCGCGCCGGGCAACATATTGCGCCGTCGACGGCATAAGCTGCATCAGGCCAACCGCGCCGGAAGGGCTGACGGCCTTGGGATTCAGGCCGGATTCCTGGTGGGCGAGGGCGACGAGCAGGAAAGGATCAACCTGGGTGGGTTTGTTGCTCCAGCCGAAACGGGCCAATGGCGAAACGGCTTTGGCGCGGCGAAGCTCAGCAATGCGGGATTCCAGCTTAACCGGGGGCAGGCTCAGGTCGCCGGCCAGTTCCAGCAGCATGGCATGCTGGGTGGAGGGGATCTGCTCGGCCAGTACTTCCAGCTCACGGGCGGCGAGTTCGGTTTCGTCCACTTCCGTCAGCGCGATGGCGCGCTTGACGCCGGTATAGTGCATCAGGCCGGAGATATCCATGCCGAAGCGGTCGGCGAATTCGCGCTGCTGGGCCAGGTGAAGCTGGTGGCTGGCAAGCAGGCCGTAGAAGGTTTGCGGCAGGGATGCCGCCTTGCGAAGATACTGGTCGGCCTTGTCGTCATTGCCGAGCGTGGTGTAAGCGCGGGAGGCCCAGAAGCTGGCGCTGGCGCGTTCCCAGTCGGACAGTTTTTTGATGTTGGCGAGTTCGCTGAAATAAATCGCGGCCTGATCGATATGACCCATGCGCCAGGAGGCGATGCCGGCAACCCAGTAGGCATAAGGAATTTTCTGGCCGGAAGAGCCGATGGATTTCACCGCCAGGTCAAGCGCCTTGGCATCGTCGCCATCGGCGAAATAGCCGCTTGCCAGGCTGGCACGCACCACGTCGCGCTCGGCATTGCTGAGGCTCGGGGAGGCTTCTTCCATTTTCAGCATGGTTTCAGCATCGTCCATATCACCGGCGCGGACTTTTTTATGGATGCGCTGCCAGAGGGCTTCCGCGCCGCTGCGCTTGTCCCAGCTGGTAAGGCTGGCGTAGCGGTACTCCAGGCGGCGGCCTGCATCGCTGTATTTGGCGGGGTTGGCGGTGGCGACCTCGTCGGTCAGGTAATGGTTGCGGGCTGCCTGACGGGGAGCCTTGATGTCAATGCCCATGCGGGCGGCGAGGCGCTCGCTCATCGGGTGGTCGGGGTTGCGGGCGAGCCAGTCCTGCATGGCGGCATCGTCCGGTTTTTCCGTATGCAGCAGGGCCACGGCTTCCACATCGGCGCTGAGGATGTTGTTGACCGCCAGGGCAGCGCTGGCTTTGGCGCTGGCGAAATCGCCCCTGGAAGCAGCCTTGAAGGCGGCGCGGTAATATTCACGGTCCTCATGGCTGAGAACGGCGTAGCTGCGCTTGCCGAACATGTTGCCGATGCCGCCGCTGACATGCGACAGCAGGCCAGACAAATCCCCGCGTCCCCAATAACTGTTGGCGGCGACATAGGTAAGGCTGCTGGTTGCAATCATCACGCAGGCAGTGGCAAGCCAGGGAATTTTACGGAAGAGACCGGCCTGGAAAAAGCCGTTCAGCTTGCGTGCTACCGCGTGTTTGATGTCTTGTGTACGGGACATGTACACTCCACAATTAATCGTTTGTTAAGGTATGTGACGGGGGCCGGGAAGTCAACCTTGTCACTTAATTGTCAAGTTTAGCACTGTTTTGCGGCCGCTTTCGTGACCTAATAGTGACAGTTTTGCAAAAGCCATGCCAGATTTAGCGGCCGCGGGCATAAATTCAGGATAAAAATCCTTTGATTTGAAGGAGATCGTGCCACGCATAGCGCTTATGCGAAGGCTGGCGGAGCAGGTAGGAAGGGTGATACAGGGCAAAAGCCGGGACGCTGGCGCCGCCCGGCGTGGTGAGCTGATGCTGCTTGCCGCGCAGGCGGGTGATGCCAAGCGGGGTGTCCAGCAGGCTGGATGCCGAGGTGCCGCCTACCATGATGACGATTTTGGGCTTGATCAGCTCGATATGCCGCCAGACGAACGGCTGGCAGCTTTGCAGTTCCTCGGTGCTGGGCTTGCGGTTGCCGGGCGGGCGCCAGTAGAGGCTGTTGGTGATGTAGCTGTTCTGCCGGTTGAGGCCGATGGATTTCAGCATTTTGTCCAGCAATTTGCCGCTTGGGCCGCAGAAGGGGATGCCGCGGGCGTCCTCCTCGCTGCCGGGGGCCTCGCCGATCAGCAGGATGCCGTTGTCGGGCACGCCGTCGGCGATGACGGTGTTGGTGGCGGTGCGTTTGAGGGCGCAGCCGTCGAAGGCACGGATGGCATCGTGGAGTTCAGCCAGCGTTAGCGCCTTCTGGGCCATTTCTCCGGCTTGCTTGGCGCTGGCGCGCGGGTTTTGCATGGGGATGGCCGCATTGCCGCCCTGAGGAGCGATGTAGGGTTGAACGGGCAGAGGTTCCAGCCTGGGTAACGGAGCGGCGGAACGTTCGGCAGTGGGTTTGGCGGTGGCTTTCACCGGAGGTTCCGCAGGCAGCCATGCAGCGGGCATGGGGGTGTCGGCAATGCCTTCTTCCACCCCGGCCATGCGGTACCATTCCAGCCAGGCGGTTACGCCGTCGGCGGTAATCTCCGCATCCGGCGCGGAAATGGAAATAGCGGTTTCAGCTTTGGGCATCTTTAGTATGGCGGAGGGAATGGAAGAGGTATTATAAGCGACACAGACTATAAGCGAAGGGCTGCGCTGTCCAGCATGGCGGCTAAGACCCAGAAAAACAGGAGAATGGGATGCAGCGCGAGCGGATGGATTACGACGTGGTGATTGTGGGGGCAGGGCCCGCCGGGCTTTCCGCCGCTATTCGCCTACGCCAGCTCTCCCTGGAAAAAGGACGCGATGTGCGCGTGTGCGTGCTGGAAAAAGGCTCGGAGGTGGGGGCGCATATTCTTTCCGGCGCGGTGCTGGAGCCACGGGCGCTGAACGAGCTTATCCCCGACTGGAAAGAAAAGGGAGCGCCGCTCCATACAGCGGCTTCGTACGATCAGTTCTGGTTTTTGACCGGAAAGAAGCATTGGAAGCTGCCAACCCCAAAGCCCATGCATAACAAGGGCAATTACATTATCAGCCTTGGCAGTTTGTGCCGCTGGCTGGCAAGCCAGGCGGAAGCGCTGGGGGTGGAGATCTATCCCGGCTTTCCAGCGGCGGAGGCCATCATCGAGGATGGGCGCGTGCGCGGGGTGATCACCGGGGATTTCGGCGTGGGGCGCAATGGCGAGGAGAAGGCCAGTTACCAGCCGGGCATGGCGATATACGGCACTTACACGCTGTTTGCGGAAGGGTGCCGGGGCTCACTGAGCCAGCAACTGCAACAGCAGTTTCATTTGCGTGATGGCACGTCGCCGCAGACTTATGCCATTGGTATCAAAGAATTATGGGAAGTTCCCGAGACGCAACATAAACCCGGTTCGGTCATCCACACCATTGGCTGGCCGCTGGACAGCCAGACCTATGGCGGGTCGTTCATTTATCATCTGGAGAACCGGCAGGTAGCACTGGGACTGGCGATCGGGCTGGATTATCAAAACCCGTATCTCAACCCGTTCCGCGAATTGCAGCGCTTCAAAACGCACCCGTCCATCCAGGCGATGCTGCAGGGCGGGCGGCGGGTTTCCTACGGCGCGCGGGCGCTGAACGAGGGGGGCTGGCAATCCGTGCCGGGGCTGGCCTTCGCCGGTGGGGCGCTGATTGGCTGTTCGGCCGGGTTTGTGAATGTACCCAAGATCAAGGGCACGCATACGGCCATGAAAACGGGCATGCTGGCGGCTGAGGCCGCTTATCAGGCCCTGGGCGAGACCACGCCGCCGGTAGTGCTGAGCGCCTATGGCGAGGCGGTGCAGAAATCATGGGTGGCGGAGGAATTGAAGGCGGTGCGCAATATCCGCCCGGCTTTCCGCTTCGGGTTATGGCTGGGGCTTGGTTACGCGGCGCTGGAGCAATATATTTTCCGTGGGCGCATGCCGTGGACTTTCAAGAACCATGCGGACCATACGGCGCTGAAGAAAGCGGTGGAGTGCAAGCCCATCGATTATCCCGTGCCGGACGGGCAGGTGAGTTTCGATCTTACCTCATCGGTCTACCTGTCCAACACCAACCATGAGGAAGACCAGCCGGTGCATTTGCGCCTGAAGGACTCGCATATTCCGGTCGATCTTAACCTGGCCTATTACGATGCGCCGGAGACGCGCTATTGCCCGGCGGGAGTCTATGAAATCGTGAAGGAGGAAGCGGGGCCGCGCCTGCAGATTAATGCGCAGAACTGCGTGCACTGCAAAACCTGCGACATCAAGGACCCCACGCAGAACATCCAGTGGGTAACGCCGGAAGGCGGTGGCGGGCCGAATTATCCGAATATGTAGAGCGGGCCGTGTTTAGAAGGATACGCGCGCGGTGTTATTGAAGCAGCGATTGTCCTCGCCGCCCATTTTAAACCGCCCCAGATCCACCGTGCGGATGGTCTTTTCCTTCATGGAAATAAAATTGATGAAGGCGAAGCTTCTAAACAGAGACGGGAGCCGGGCGGAAGAATTATAAAGCGGCCAATCCCGCATGCCCTGTTTTTCGGCTTGTTTCAGCAGTTCCTCGCTCTGTTTGATCAGCGCGGTTGAGGAGGAAAGATGCTGATAAGCGGAAAGGTCCTGTCGGAACGGATTATCGACGGATGGTTCGCCGTTCAGGCTAAGGGATGGTTTTGCTTCATAGCTTTCGGGCATTTCACTGAAAAAATATAATCCCGGGCAGGCGTAATCCCACTCAAAATCCGTCAATTCGGTCAGTGGCAATTCTTTTTTGCCTTCCGCCCTGGCCTGTTCCAGACGGGTGTGGAATGTATTTTCAAAAGGCAGCCAGTTAAGGTGCAGGCCATAATAGAGAAAGCCCGTGGCTATGAAGGCGGCCATTGCGCATAAGATAACCCAGCGTTTTTTGATTTTGCGTGCCATGGGCTTTCCTGTTCAACGGCTGAAACTCGTTATAAAAAACCCCGCCGGAGCGGGGTTTTTCTTACATGCCGGATGGCATCAGATGTTCTGGTAGGGGATCGGCTTTTTGGTTGCCTGATCCATTACCATGTTTCCACCTTCGTCCATGGCGGCAATATAATTGCCGTGGCCTTTGTATTTACCGAAATAGAAAACCGGTTTCACGGTTTTGCCGTTGTATTTGCGGTAGGTGTCAAACGCCTGACGGTTTTTCGGGTTGTTTTTACTGCTCATGGTACTGCCCTTGAAATGAGAGGCGGACTAAATGAATCAAAAAACGCCCGTCGTCAAGTGTTTTCGGCTTGCCCTGCGGAACGGGCTGTGCGGCCTCAGCGCGGGGGGTGAAAAAAATACGGTCCGGGAAGAAAAAAAGATTATCCAATCCTCGCATTACCGCTAAAAGGTATATCTACATATTGCTGCCATAAGGGCAGGCTTTGCATACCATATCTAGCGGATTCTGATTCCTCATGGCCCCTCATCATCCATCCTCTTCACGCTCAAACTGGCTCTGGCTGGTGCTTTTGCTGGCCACGCTCGTTGGGGTGGCCGTTTATGTGTCGCAGGCGCGTATCGGCGCGGATGGCGGCAGAATGGAAGTGAACGCCAATGCGGATGCCGATTTGCAAGGATTTGGCAGCGGCAGCCTGACGGGGGAATATCTGGTCGGTTATTACGCCCAGCGTTCCAAAGACCTGGATATCGCGGCGGATGCGTTTGCCAAAGCGGCGGAACAGGCCGATGAGACCCAGAGCAGCCTGCATTTCACCGCCATGCACAGCGCCGTGCTGGCCGGGCGTGTACAGGAAGCCGTGGAAATGGCCCGCGATAATGCCAGTATCAAGCCGGAGTCAAAACCCGACACGGCGGCCGTGAAAGAACCCGAAGCCCCCAAGGAAGAGGCCGCGGTATCCCCGGAAGATGAGGATGAGAGCGATGCGCCGGATGTTGCCGCGCCAAGCGCTGCTAGCAACCAGCAGGATGTCATCATGGCGCGCTATGTATCGGTGCTGGGCAATGTGCATGACAAGGCCTGGGATAAGGCTGCGCAGGAACTGGCCTTGTCGGCGGTGAATTTCAGCCCGTTCCAGAAGCTCATGTTCGACATTACCGACGCATGGGTACTGCAGGCGCAGGGAAAGCCCAACGAGGCGCTGGCCCGTATCGACACCCTGACGGGGCTGGACAAGCGCAGCATGCTGATTGCCTATCAGAAGGCGCTGATTCTTATTCAGGCCAAACGCTATGACGAGGCGGACAAACTGTTTGAGCAAATGCTGGCCAACCAGCAGCTGGTGATGCCGCGCCGTGTGGTGGAAGTGTATGCCGCCAGCCTGCATGCGCGCGGCCAGGGCGAAAAAGCCGGGCAGATCGTCGATAAATACCAGGATAAATCCTCCATGCTCTGGCAGGAGATCGCCAACCTTCAGGATGTGGCGCTGGTGAAAAACCCGGGTTACCTTACCGACCCCGCCTACGGCATTGCCGATTTATTGTATGGCATCGCCAGCCTGGCGCGGCAGCAGGGCAGCAGCGAGGCCGCCATCCAATTTCTGCAGCTGGCGCTTTATCTGGAGCCGGATTATGACGCGGCGCGCGTGTTCCTCGCCGCCATATGGACCGAGCAGAAGATGTATCCATGGGCGATCAATGAATATGAGAAAGTGTCCAAATCGTCCCCTTACTGGCTGCATGCCCAGTTGAACATGGCCAGCGCCAAGGCCAGCCTGGATGATTATAACGGCGCGACGGCGCTGCTCAAAAGCCTGACGAAGAAATATCCCGACCACGCATCCGTCTGGCTGCAGCTGGGCGATACGCTCCGTCGTCACGAGGAGTTCAAGGAAGCGGCCGATGCCTACAGTCAGGCGTTGGAGCTGATGAAGGATGTCAGCGATGACGAGCGCTGGCCGGTGCTTTACATGCGCGGCATCTGCTACGAGCGGTCCAAGCAGTGGCCCAAGGCGGAAGCGGATTTGAAAAAGACGCTCGAGCTTTCACCCGACCAGCCTGATGTGCTGAACTATCTCGGCTATAGCTGGCTGGATATGGGCATGCATACGGACGAGGCCAAGGCCATGATCGAGAAGGCCGTGGACCAGCGCCCGCTGGATGCGCATATTCTCGACAGCATGGGCTGGGCTTATTTCCGCCTGGGCCAATATCCCGAAGCGCTGGATTACATCCTGCAGGCTATCGAACTGATGCCGACCGATGCCATTGTCACGCATCATTATGCCGATGTGCTGTGGAAGCTTGACCGCAAACGCGAGGCGTATTTTGAATGGCAGCGCGCGCTGCTGTTCAACCCCACGCCAGAGGACAAGGCGCTGATCGAAGATAAAATCGAACATGGCTATAAGCCTTCCAAGCGCACCGATTAGTCTCATGAATCACTCGCAGGCACTGCTTTTCAGCCTGGCCGCGCCTGCCAAGCTCAACCTTTCGCTGCATGTCATCGGCCGTCGCGATGACGGGTATCATCTGCTGGATAGCGTGGTGACGTTTCTTGAGCTTCATGACCGGATGGATGTGCATGCGTCCGATAAGGACGGGCTCACGCTGCAAGGGCGGTTTGCCAACGCGCTTTCCGAAACCCGCATGGAAGATAACCTTGTTATGCGCGCCATCCGCCTGTTGCGTGACATCGGCGCCGATATTCCGCCGCTGCATGTGGTGCTGACCAAGGAGATTCCGTCACAGGCCGGGCTGGGCGGCGGTTCCAGCGATGCCGCGGCCATGCTGAGGGGATTGATGGCGCATTTCGGCTGTCATCTGGTGCCGGATGATGCGCGCATGCTGTCGTTGCGTCTGGGAGCGGATGTTCCCGTGTGCATGGAAGCGCGGCCCAGCCTGATGCAGGGAATCGGCGAGATGGTGCTGCCGGTAACCATGCCTTCCACGCCGTTGTGGGTGGTGCTGGCGCATCCCGGTGTGATGCTTTCCACGCCTGCCGTGTTTGCGCGCATGCGCCTGCCGCAACAGCTGCCGCCTTCCATCGGGGCGGCACCGTTTGAAGCGCCATCGTGGGATGAATGGTTTGCGTGGCTGGCACAGGCGCGCAATGATCTGGAGCAACCGGCCGCCGAACTGGCGCCCGTGATGTGCGATCTCCTGCAGGCCATGAAGGGAACGGACGGTTGCCGCCTTGCCCGCATGACGGGGAGCGGCTCCTGCTGTTTTGCCCTGTTTGAGACGGAAGAGCTGGCGGAAAGCGCCTTTCGCACGCTTCAAGCGGCATTTCCCGATGCGTGGGTTTGCCCGACCCGGGTGAAATAAAAAAGGCCGCGGCGGGTGCCGCGGCCTTTTCGTATGAAACAGATACGCTTACTTGTCCTTGCGGGCCTGTTCCACGGCTTTCTTCATGCCTTCCGGATCGATGGCGCCGGGGATGAACTGCTTGCCGACGATGAAGGCCGGCGTGCCGTTGACGTTGATGCTCTTGGCGAAGCCGCGCACATCGTTGATTTCTTTCGTCACGCGGTCGGATTTCATCTCTTCCTTCACCTTCTCAGGATCCAGACCGATTTCCTTCACGGCGTTGAAGATGACCTCATCGGTTTTGGGACCTTTGAAATCCATCATTTTGCTATGGAAATCCATGTATTTGCTGTTGTCAATGAAGTGAACGGCCAGGGCGGCGCGGGCGGCGGTTTCAGAGGTCGGGCCGAGGATCGGCAGTTCCTTGAAGACCACTTTCACTTTCTTGTCGGCTTCCAGCAGTTTGGAAACGGACGGGAAAGCCTGCTGGCAGAAATGGCAGTTGTAATCGAAAAATTCGACCACGGTCACGTCGCCATCCTCATTGCCCGCGAAGGGAGAGGTTTTGTTCTTTTTGATATCTTCCTGAGCGGCTTCAACGGACTTCTTGGCGTTGGCCATCTGGTCCTGCTGCTGTTTTTCCTGATATTTGTTCAGGGATTCCACCAGCACATCCGGGTTGTTCAGGATGTATTCCTTCACGATGCTTTCCACTTCGGCGCGGTCAACACCGGCGGCCGTGGCGGATTCATTCTTCGGGATCAGAAAGATACCGGCAGTCACCAGCGCAACGACGGCGGCACCAGCGAGCAATTTTTTGGTCATAGCGCTCTCCATATATGACAGTATGTGAGGGTTATAGCCAAGACCGACCACAAAATATAGTTTATTTTTTACGTTTGGCGGCGATGGCCTCTTCGGCATTGTCCAGCACATCCTGCGCCTGAAGGGCGGCGGGGCTGCCCTTGGGCAGGGATTTCAACGCGGTGGTGGCGAATCGCTTGGCCTGTTCCTGATTGCCGAGCAGGCTAGCGCTTTCGGCCTGCGTCCAGGCGGCCATGGCGGGCTGGTTCTTGCGCTGGTACAGCGCGGTCATCAGGCGCCAGCCCTGAAGATTGTCGGAATCCTGCTCCAGCGCGCGGTTCAGGATGGTGAGCGTTTCGTCCGTACGGCTGGTGTCGTCCACCATCGTGTGGGCATAGGCAATGGCGATGAGGCTCTCATTGGGCTTAAGCTTATAGGCTTTCGCATAGGCTTTCTGCGCCTCGGGCAGGCGGCCGTTTTCAAAAAGGATTTGTCCTTCGGTTTCATAAATATACGCATTGTTGGGCACCAGTTCCTTCAGCCGGGCGATGTGCTTGAGGGCCTCTTCCAGTTTGGAGCGGCGGTATTCGGCAATGGCCATGGCGTAATGCGCGGGGGCGGTGTCCTTGTTGGCATAGCGCATGGCCACCTGGTTATAGGGCTGTAGAAAACCGCGCAGCTTGCCGAGCATCAGCTCGTGCTCGGCAAGCTCGGCCTTGTCGGGTTCCGGCGGGGTGCCCGCCTGCATGGCCTCGTTGCGGACGAAGGAGATGCGGTCGTTGGTCAGCGGGTGGCTGCGCAGGTAGGGGATGCCGCCCTGGGGGCTCAGCCGTTCGCGGCTGCGCAGCAGCTGCAGCACGTCCAGCATGCCCTGAATGGGTTCGTTGGATTGTTTGAGGAAGGTCACGCCCGCCTGATCGGCCGCCTGCTCCTGCTCGCGCGAGTGGGCGTAGAGGCCATACATGGTGAGTTGCGTGCCGCCCATGAAAATGCCCTGCGCCGCCTCTGCGGAGCCGGAGGCCCCGGCCATCACGGCCAGCAGGGTGGTGACGATCTGCTTGACGGTGGCGCTTTCCAGTTCATCCTGCATGCGCAGCAGGTGGCCGCCGGTGATGTGGCCCAGTTCGTGCGCCATCACGCCGCGCACCATGGCGGGGCTTTCGCATTCCACCAGCAGGCCGGTGTTGAAGAACAGGTTGGCGCCGCCCGCAACAAAGGCGTTCAGCGTGTTGTCGTTCACCAGGATGATGCGCACGCTGTCCGGCGACATGCCCGCGGCGCTCAGAATGGGGCGGAAATAGGATTTCATGACGGCCTCGGTCTCGGCATCGCGGATGACGCGCATGCCTTCGGCCTGCGCAGGCCAGGCGGCGAACAGGGCGCAGATGCTCATGAGAAGGGCTAAAAAACTGTGTTTTATGCGGCTTGCCAAGGGGAACCCAATACGATAGGCAGATTCGATACGCTTTACATACTAGGTTCACCCCATGCTCGCAACGCCCAGCCTTCTCACCGTCGCCAAACGCGCGCAGGTTCCACCGTTTGAGGCGATGGAAATGCTGACGCTGGCGCATGAGGTGGAGCGCAAAAGCGGCGTGCCGGTGGTGCATATGTCGCTCGGCCAGCCGGGCATGAACGTGCCGCAGCGCGTGATGGACAAGGTTGCCGCGCAGATGAACCAGCACAGCAAGCTGGGCTATACGGAATCCTTCGGCATTCGCCCGCTGCGCGAGCGTATTGCGCGGCTGTATCAGGAACAATATGGCGTGACCATTCCCGTGGAGCGCGTGGCGGTGACCTTCGGCGCATCTGGCGCGTTGATGCTGGTGTTATCTGCGGCCTTTGACGCGGGCGCGCGCATCGGCATGGTGGAGCCGAGCTACCCGGCCTACCGCAACCTGATATTGGCGCTGGGCATGGAGCCGGTGCTGCTGCCAGGCGATGAGGAACATGATTACCAACCTTACCCGGAGATGCTGGAAAAACTCAGCCGCCCGCTGGACGGGCTGATGATTACCAGCCCGGCGAACCCCACCGGCACCATGCTGAAGCCCGATGCGCTGGAGGCGGTGATCCGCACGGCGGAGGGCATGGGCACGCGCATCATCAGCGATGAGATCTATCACCGTATGGTGTTTGGCGAGGTGAAGGAATCCACCGCGCTGGCGACCAGCCATGAGGCGATTGTCATCAACAGCTTCTCCAAATATTACCTGATGCCGGGCTGGCGACTGGGCTGGGCCGTGGTGCCGGAATCACTGACGCGTGCAGTGGAATGCCTGGCGCAGAGCTATTTCATCTCCCCGCCGACGCTGTCGCAACTGGCGGGGCTTGAGGTGTTCGAATGCACCGATGAGCTGGACAAGGTGGTGGCTACCTATGCCGCCAACCGGCAGATTCTGGCCGACGGGTTGAAGGAAATCGGCATCACGCAGATGTGCCCGCCGCAGGGGGCGTTCTATATTTATGCCAATATCTCGCCGCTGGCGGGCAACAGCAAGGAATTCTGCCGCACCATGCTGGAGCAGGCGCATGTGGCCGCCGTGCCGGGGCATGATTTCGACCTGACGCACGGGCATGAATGGATGCGCCTTTCCTATTGCGGCACGACAGAGAGCATCGTGGAAGGTGTGGCGCGGATGAAGCGCTGGCTGGGGAAATAGTCGCTGCGCGAGAAATAAAAAAGGGCGCCTTGCGGCGCCCTTTTCGTTTAGCCCGCATAGGGACTATTTTTTGCCCCACCAGCCGCGGCGCTTGGCTTTGGCGGCTTCGATGGCGTCGCGGTTGGCGAGGTCGTCCACCATGTCCTTAATGATGGCCTGGGCAGCGATCGGCGGGACGACCGGCTTGGGCGGCGCTTCGGGGGCGTAGGAATAGCTGGTGGGGATATCGTCCTCTACCACAGGTTTGGGGGCCGGAGCGGACCTGGGCGCTCTGGCGGCTTTCGGCGCTTTTTCGGCTTTGGGCTCGGGCGCGGCTTCCACCGGCGCGTTGTCGTTCACTTCGGTGCTGATATCGGCGCTTTCGGCATCGCCATTGCTGGGAGCGGGCGCTTCGTCCTCCACCTTCCATTCACGCGCGGCAAGCGGGGCAGGGGTTTCCATCGGCACGGGCTTCCAGTTTTTGGCGGCGGCTTTTTCGAATTCCACCGTCTGCGTGGCCTTTAACTGCTCGATGATCTGTTCTCGGCGCGGGTGTTTGCCTTGCTTGGCTTCGCGTTTGCGGATGTTGGATTTGGCCGGGGTGGCTTCCTCCTCCTCAAACTCATCCACGATGGGATCGTTATCAACCTCGCCTTCGGGGATGCGGCGCTGGCCCTGGTTGCCGCCACGGTCGCGGCGACGGCGCTGGTCTTCCGGCAGGGGGGCGATGAGCACCCAGCCGCGGCGTATGTCGAAGCGGTGGATGGTGTAGCTCTGGTGCAGGCTGTGCTCGCCCAGAATCTCGATGGTGATGCTGAATTTTTTCTCCAGCGCGGTGAGAGGCTCGCGTTTCTGGTTCAGCATGTAGAAGGCGGCTTCCTCGCCCATTTTTTCCTGCAGGCGCGTGCCGGGCTCAATGCCATCGGTGCATTTCTCGATGGCGCGGAATACCTGCAGTGCAAAGGAGGAAACGGAACGCACCGTGCCGGTGCCGTTGCAATGTTCGCAGGTTTTGCTGTTGGCTTCCGTCAGGCTGGGGCGCAGGCGCTGGCGGGACATTTCCAGCAAGCCGAAGGCGCTGATGCGTCCGAGCTGTATCTTGGCGCGGTCGTGCTTCAGGGCCTCGCGCAGGGCTTTTTCCACCTGGCGACGATGGCGGAACTCGTACATATCGATGAAATCGATCACGAGAAGGCCGGCCAAGTCACGCAGGCGAAGCTGGCGGGCAAGTTCCTGCGCGGCCTCGATGTTGGTGCGGAGCGCCGTGCTTTCCACGTTGCGCTCACGCGTGGCGCGGCCGGAGTTGACGTCGACTGAAACCAGCGCTTCCGTCGGGTTGATGACGAGGTAGCCGCCCGAGGGGAGGGACACGACCGGCTCGTGCATGGAATTGAGCTGGTCTTCCACCTGGAATTCATAGAAGAGCGGGATGTTGCCCTTGTATTCCTTCACCTTTGCCGCATGGCTCGGCATCAGCATTTTCATGAAGGTGCGGGCGGATTTGTAGGCTTCCTCACCGGCCACCAGCACGTGCTCGATCTCGGTGCGATAGAGGTCGCGGATGGAGCGTTTGATGATGTCGTTTTCCTCATAGACCAGCGCAGGCGCGGTGGATTTCAGCGTCAGCTCGCGGATGTCGTTCCAGAGGCGCTGGAGGTAGTCATAATCGCGCTTGATCTCAGGCTTGCTGCGGTCGGCCCCGGCGGTGCGCATGATGACGCTCATGCCCTGGGGGGTGTCTTCGTTAAGGGATTCGACGATTTCCTTCAGGCGGTAGCGGTCGTCATGGTTGGTGACCTTGCGGGACACGCCGCCCGCGTTGGCGGTGTTCGGCATCAGCACGCAGTAGCGGCCAGCCAGCGAGAGGTAGGTGGTGAGCGCCGCGCCTTTATTGCCGCGCTCTTCCTTGGTGACCTGGATCAGCATGATCTGACCCTTCTTGATCACCTCGTTGATGTTATAACGTTTGGCGAGGTTGCGGCGCTTGCTGCGCAGCTCGTCGTCGGAATCCTGGGAGAGGGTCTCGATTTCCTCTTCCTCCTGGTCGGCGCGCTCGTTGTCGTCGCCTTCCTGCTCGCCGCCGTTATCGGCGTCTTCGCCAATGGCTTCGTTCTCGTCGTTAGTCTCTTCGCCTTCCACATGCTCTTCATCGGAGTGGCGGCGTTTTTTGCGGCGGCCTTTGGGTTGTTCGCTTTCCTTATAGGCGGCCTCGGCCTCGGCCAGCAGGGCCTGACGGTCCTGAAGGGGAATCTGGTAATAATCGGGATGGATTTCGGCGAAGGGGAGGAAACCCTGGCGCTCCTGGCCGTAATCCACAAAGGCGGCCTGGAGGGAAGGCTCTACACGCGTGACCTTGGCAAGATAAATGTTGCCTTTGTTCTGGTCTTTGGTGTGGGTGACGTAGTCATATTCCTGAACGATGTCGTTTTCGGTGATGACGACGCGAATTTCCTCGGGGTGGGTGGCTTCGATCAGCATCAGCTTGTTTGCCGATGTTTCATGCCCCCCTTCGTGTTTGTTGGAGGATTCGTTTTTTTCCTGGTTGGTCATGGTTTTGCTCCTGCATGGATGCAAAACCCCAAACGTTCACGCGCATGCCTAGCGGCACGCGGCGTACCGCACCTCCTGCCGTGCCAGCATAAGGCGCATGCCGCTGCTATGGCCGGTGAAGGGTGTTATCATGCCTTATCCATAATGGTTTGTGTGGTCAGGGACATAATTGCGTGACGCCCGTTTGGGGCTTTGATGAATGTTTAAACGTTGAATGTAGGGGTTGTGAATGTGGTTGAATGGTTGAATTAGGATGCGCCGACGTGCTGCCGACAGTGAAGATTCCCGCTTTCGCAGGCACAGAAGCACGAATAAACCCCATGAACGGCCCCTTGTTGCCTATCCTTAGGCTGGGGCCACGCAGAGAGCCAATTCTGCCTCCATGGACACTATAGCCAGCCGGGGGGCGGGGGACAACTGAAATTTATGGTTGCAGTGAAATGGCCCGGGTTTTTCCTAAGAGGATGCCTGTTTTCCCGGATGATGTTTTTACTGTCCAATGGCGGGTGGCTGTATTACAAAGCATGGTATCAATATCGGCTTCAAGCCGCTAAATGCAGTAGGCGAATGCCGCGAACACGGCTGTTGATCATTGGGGTGCTGATGCTTGTTGCAGGACTTTTATGGCCTGCGGCAGGGCATGCTTCTGCGCTCAGAAACCTGCGTTTTATCACCAATGAGGGCGGGCACCGTATTGTAATGGAGCTGGATAGCGAGCCGGATTCCTACCGCGTTTTCACGCTGGATAATCCCGACCGGCTGGTGATCGATCTGGTCAAAACAAGCTGGCAGGCAGGGGATATTGCGACATACAAGCATCCGCTTCTCTTCAGCCAGCTGCGCAAGGGAATTCAGAACGGCACCGACCTCAGGGTGGTGATGGACATGGTGAACGTGCCCACTATTTCCGATGTCACGCTGCTTGAGCCTGAGCAGAAGGGCCAGCCGTATCAGGTGCTGGTGGATGTGGGGCAGCCTTTTCCCAAAGATAACCGGCATGCCGAAGAGGAGGAAAAACCGGTGACCCGGCTTCCGCCTTCACCCGATACGTTAGGGCGGCTGGATTTTGAAGATGGCGAAAACAAGATGGTTTCCCACGGTGGCGCGGCCACTAAAGTCGGGCCGTGGGCACAAACGCCGACGCCCACGCCCAAACCGGGAATGCCCGCCTTCGCCGCTATCCCGATCATCGCCATCGATGCCGGGCATGGCGGGGCCGACCCCGGCGCGGCCAGCCGTCATGGCGTGCGGGAAAAAGAGCTGACCTTCGCTTTTGCCAAACAGCTTCAGGAGGCGTTGAACAAAACCGGCAAGGTGAAGGCCGTGCTGACGCGACAGAAAGATGTGTTCATCCCCCTGCGCGAGCGGATTGCCATCGCCCGCAAGCACAAGGCGCATCTGTTCATGTCGGTGCATGCGGATTCCGCGCCCAATCGTCTGACGCGGGGGCTTTCGGTTTATACGCTGTCCGACGCGGCGTCGGACAAGGAAGCCGAACTGCTGGCCGCGCGCGAGAACAAGGTGGATATCATCGGCGGGCTGGACCTGAGCAAACAGAGCGACGATGTGACGGGCATCCTGATCGACCTTGCCCAGCGGGATACGCGCGCCAAGTCATCCGTTTTCGCGGATGCGATGATCGACAGCCTGCTGGACAGCACGCTGCTGGTGAAAAACGCCCACCGCTATGCCGGGTTTGCCGTGCTGAAGGCGCCGGATGTGCCGTCCGTGCTGGTGGAACTGGGCTTTCTCAGCAATGACGAGGATGAGCGCATGCTGCGCGCGCCCGGTTACCGCACCAAGCTGGTGGAGGCGATGGTGAAGGCGGTGCTGGAATATTTCAAGCAATATCCTCCGGTGAATGGGGGCTGACGGTATGATGCGCGTGATGCTCGGGTTGGCGGTGCTGGCGATGACGGGGCTGATTTTCGGCCTCATCGTGCTGTTCTTCATCCTGAGTTATTACAGCAAGGGATTGCCGGATTACAGCCAGCTCGACAAATATGAGCCGCCCCACGTGACGCGGCTTTACACGGCGGATGGAAGGGTGCTGGAGGAATATGCGAAGGAAAAGCGTGTGTTCGTGCCCATCTCGCATATTCCCAAGCGGCTGCAGCAGGCGTTCATCGCGGCGGAAGACCAGAACTTCTATCACCATCCCGGCATTGACGTGACGGCTATTTTCCGTGCAGCGGCCACCAATTTCTCGAGCGGCGGCGGGTCGCTGGTGGGGGGATCGACCATCACGCAGCAGGTGGTGAAAAACTTCCTGCTGACGCGGGAGCAATCGCTCGAGCGCAAGATACGCGAGGCGATTCTCGCCTTCCGTATCACCAAGGCCTATTCCAAGGATAAGATCCTGGAGCTTTACCTGAACGAGATCTATCTGGGCTTCGGCACCTACGGCGTAGCGGCGGCCTCGCTCAATTATTTCAATAAATCCATTGATGACCTGACGATTGAGGAAGCGGCCTTTCTGGCATCACTGCCCAAAGCGCCCGCGCATTATGACCCGAGGCGCAATTATCAGCGTGTGAAGGACCGGCGTGACTGGGTGATCAGCCGCATGCGCGAGGATGGGTACATCACCGCGGAGGAATCCATCGCCGCGCGTCAGGCACCGATCCTTCTGCGCCAGCGGGATGAGACGGAATATGTGGTGGCGCCGAATTTCGCTGAGGAAGTGCGCCGCGAGATCGCCAAGCGCTATGGCGAGGACATGCTCTATAAGGGAGGGCTGGCCATCCACACCACGCTGGAGCCGAAATTCCAGCGCTATGCGGAGATTGCACTGCTGGATGCGATCATGAGCTATGAACAGCGGCACGGCTATAAGGGGCCGTATAAAATCATGGAGAATACCAGTGACTGGCAGCGCGAGCTTTCGCTGATACAAAAACCGGCGGGGGCAGGGCGCTGGAAGCTGGCGGTGGTGCTGAAGGTGGAGCCAGCCCGTGCGCAGATCGGCCTGGATGACGGCACGCGCGGCAGCATGCAGGTAGAGGATGTGACCTGGGCGCGCCCGCGGGTGAATAACGCGCCGACCGGCGAAGCCATCAGCCGGATGGGGCAGGTGGTGTCGCCGGGTGATGTGATCCTGGTGGAGGCAAAACCGGCGCCAGAAAATAACACGCC